>DATHHZ010000273.1:0-3963 GCA_035316965.1 Burkholderiales bacterium
GCCCGACCGCGCGGAGATTCCGCCGGTGCCGGACCTCGCCGCCGCGCTCAAGGACTACCGCGGCTCGGCCACGGTGGCGCTGGGCGAGGATTTCAATCCGACCCCCGCGGGTATCGAGGCGCGCGTCATCCGCAGCACGCTCCCCGGCGGCATGAAGCTCGCGCTGCTCCCCAAGAAGACGCGCGGCGGCACGGTGGTGGCGCAGCTCACCCTGAGATGGGGCGACGAGCAGAGCAAGCTGAACCGCGCGGCGGCCTGCGGAATCACGGGCGGGATGTTGCTGCGCGGCACGCAGAAGAATTCCCGCGAACAGCTCCGCAATCAATTCGACCGGCTCAAGGCGAACGTGGGCGTCAGCGGCGACGGAGGCTCCATCGAAACCGTCCGCGAGAGCCTTCCGGAGGCGCTGCGCCTGATGGCCGAGGTATTGCGCCAGCCGTCTTTTCCGAACGAGGAGTTCGAGCAGCTGCGCCGCTCCTCGCTCACCAGCATCGACACGCAAAGAAGCGATCCGGGCGCGCTCGCGGGCCTTGCGCTCGCCCGCCACCTGAATCCCTACCCCCCCGAGCACTGGCTGTATACCGCCACGCTCGACGAGCGCAGCGCGCGACTCCAGGCGCTCTCCGTCGACGACGCCAAGCGGTGCTACGCCGATTTCTACGGCGCCTCCGACAGCGAACTCGCAGTCGTGGGCGATTTCGATCCGGAGCAGATCGCGCGCCTCGCCCAGGAACTCTTCGGCGGCTGGAAAAGCCCGCGCCCTTACGCGCGAATTCCCCTGCGAATCGCCGACGTCGCGCCGGTCGACGACGTGATCAACACGCCGGACAAGGCGAACGCGGTGCTGCGCGCGGGGATGCTGCTCAAGCTGCGCGACGACAACCCCGATTATCCGGCGCTGCTCCTCGGCAACTATCTTCTCGGCGGCTCATCCGACTCGCGCCTGATGCGGCGCATCCGCGAGAAGGAGGGCTTGTCCTACAGCGTCGGCTCGTTCCTGTCGGCCGACAGCTTCTTCGAGCGCGGCAGCTTCGGGGTCTTTGCCATCTATGCGCCGCAAAACCGCGCGCGGGTCGAAGCGGCGTTGACGGAGGAGCTCCGCAAGGCGCTCGCCGGAGGCTTCAGCCCGGAGGAAGTCGAAGCCGGGAAGAAGGGCCTGCTGCAGTCGCGACAGCTCGCGCGCTCGAGCGACGGGACCGTCGCGAGCCGCCTGGTTTCCTACCTCGTGCTCGGCCGCACTTTCGCGTGGGAAGAGGAGCAGGAGCGGCGGATCGCCGCCATGACGCCCAAGGCCGTCATCGAGACCCTGCGCCGGTATATCGATCCGGCAAAACTCTCGGTGGTCAAGGCCGGGGATTTCACGAGCGTCGCGGCCAGCCCGTCGGGGCCGAGCCGCGCGAACTGATTTTGCTCGTCGTCCCCGCGAAGGCGGGGACCCAGCAACTTTCGATCTGCGACGCTGGATTCCCGCTTACGCGGGAATGACGATGGGTCACTTCAATTCCTCGTAGCGAATTGCGAGAACTTCGAGCGGCTCGTCCCCGGCCGGTGTGCTAAGCGTCACCGCGTCGCCCTCGCGCGCCTTGAGCAGCGCCCGGGCGATCGGCGACACCCACGACACCCGCCCGCGCGCGGGGTCCACCTCGTCGGTGCCGACGATGCTGACGGTGTGCTCCCCGCCGCCCCCATCGCGGTACGTGACGGTGGCGCCGAAGAACACGCGGTCCTGCTCCTGGTCTCGGGGATCGACCACCTCGGCGATCTCCAGGCGCTTGATGAGGAAGCGAATGCGGCGCTCGATCTCGCGCAGCCGTTTTTTCCCGTAGAGGTAATCGGCATTTTCCGAGCGGTCGCCGTTGGACGCGGCCCAGGCCACCGTCTTCACCAGCTCCGGCCGCTCGACCGCGTCCAGCGCCTTCAATTCCGATCTCAGACGCGCATAACCCGCGTGCGTGATGTAGTTCTTCGGCCCCTGGGGAACCTGGGGCTCGACCTCGATCTCCTCTTCCGGTGCGTCGCCCTCGCGTGTGAATGCCTTGCTCATCGCTCCATGCCCCGCCGTAGCCGCTCCTGCGGCTCCACTATAATAGCCTCAAACAAGCTGGAGCCCGTGTAGGGAAAAGCGCCATGAAGTTCAACAGCAGGCGGGTACGGGAAATCGCGCTGGTCGTCCTGGTCGCGCTCGCAGCGACCCTCGCCAACCTGCCAGAGGAAACGCTCGAGCGCTTCGATATCGATCGGGGTCTGCTGCTCGGCTCGCTCGCCCTCGTCGTATTCATCGCGCTCTTCCTGTACCTCAAGTTCCAGTTCTTCTTCCTGGTCGTGCTGCTGGCGGTCGCCGCGAACATGCCCGGCGAGGTGGCCGAGAGCCTGGGCATTTCGACCCTGCCGCTGGTCATCGCCATGGCTACCATGGTGGGCTTTTCGCTCATCAACTACGTGGTGGACCTGCTTCCGACGGGCCTCGAGAAAAAACCCAGAGCACAGAGCGCAGAAGGCATCAAGGTGCTGTTCTACGCCATCGAGAAGGGCAACCTGATCTACGCGCAGAAGGTCCTCTCCCAGAACTTCGACCCCAACCTTGTCGCCGAGAACGGCTACACGCCGCTCATGTACGCAGCGGCGCGGGGCGACTCGAAGATGGTGGAGCTGCTGCTCAGGAACGGCGCGGACGTCAACATAGTCAGCCACGAAGGCGACACGGCGATCGAGCTCGCCCTGCGGATCGGCTCGCAGGAGTGCGCCGACATCCTGAAGAAGGCGCGTGCCGACCAGCTGGTGCGCGAACAGGCGGTGCATGCCCCGCAGGCCAAGCAGGACTGAAGCCTCCGGTAACATGAATGTGTCAGGCCAGAGCGACGGGAACTTCACCCCGCATGCGTTGCCCAAGACGCGTTACCGAACACAACCCGGAAGGATCCGCCATGTCGAAGAAGAAATTCGTCCTGATGCTGGTCGTATGCGCCGCCGTGGCGCTGGGGTACGAGGGCGGCAGGCTCGCCCCCATTTCCAGCTCCCAGGCCCAGACCACCTCCGTTCAAACCTCCACCAGCACGCTCCCCGATTTCAGCGCCCTGGTCGAGCAAAACGGGCCCGCCGTCGTCAACATCAGCACCACCACCGCGCCCGTGCGCACCCAGATGCAACTGCCCCAAATCCCCGGCGAGCCGGGCGACCCGATGCAGGAGTTTTTCCGCCGCTTCCAGATTCCCATGCCCCAGGGCGACGCGATTCGCAGAGGGGTCGGCTCGGGTTTCATCGTGAGCGCCGACGGTTATATCCTGACCAACGCGCACGTTGTCGATGACGCCAGCGAGGTCACTGTGAAGCTCACCGACAAGCGCGAATTCAAGGCGAAGGTGATCGGCGTGGACCGCCGCACCGACGTCGCTCTGGTCAAGATCGACTCGAAGAACCTGCCGACGGTCCGGATCGGGGACGCCTCCAAAGCCCGGGTCGGCGAATGGGTCGCCGCGATCGGCTCGCCTTTCGGCCTGGAGAACACCGTCACCGCGGGCATCATCTCCGCGAAATCGCGCTCGCTGCCCGACGAAACCTACGTGCCTTTTATCCAGACCGATGTCGCCATCAACCCGGGCAACTCCGGCGGACCTCTTTTCAACATGGCGGGCGAGGTGATCGGCATCAACTCGCAGATTTACAGCCGCACCGGCGGCTACATGGGATTGTCGTTCGCGGTTCCCATCGACGTCGCGATGAAGGTCAAGACCGATCTTCAGAAGTTCGGCAAGGTCACCCGCGGGAGGCTGGGGGTCACCATCCAGGGCGTGACCCAGGAGCTGGCCGATTCCTTCGGGTTGAAGAAAGCGCAGGGCGCCCTGGTCAGCGCCGTGGAACCGAAGAGTCCCGCGGACAAAGCCGGGGTCAAGACCGGCGACATCATCCTTTCGGTTGACGGGCGCACGATCGAAAACTCGATCGACCTGCCCCGTGTCATCGGCG
>DATHHZ010000274.1:0-4003 GCA_035316965.1 Burkholderiales bacterium
CCGATCTCACGTAGTGCGGATGCGCGCCGGCGAGCAGCGCCGCGCCCTCGTAGATCTGGTAGAAGGGATTGGGGCAGACGACCACCGCATCGCCGCGAGGGTCGACCACGGTCTGGGCGAAGGCAAACAAGGCTTCGCGCGAGCCGTTCACGGGCAGTACCTCGGTTTTCCAGTCGATGGCGCGCAGGCCATAGCGACGCACCAGCCACTCGGCGATCGCCTGGCGCAGCGCATCGCCGCCGGCCGTGGGAGGGTAGGCGGCGAGCTTCGCGAGGTTCTCCGACAAGGCGCGTTTGATCAGCTCCGGGGTCGGGTGCCGCGGCTCGCCGATGCCCAGACTGATGTGCGCAAGCCCCCGGTTCGGCTCCACGCCCTCGAACAGGCCGTGCAATTTCTCGAACGGGTAGGGCTGCAGCGACTGCAGTCGGGGATTCATGGTGCCTGCTCTTTAGCGCGTGCTCTGCCGCTCGTCGATCGGCTCAAGCTCCAAGCCCGCGGCGGGTTTCCAGCCTTTCTTGCGATGCTCGGCCACCACGCTTGTGAAAATTCCCCCGCGCACGTAAAACCGGGCAGCGAGACGCAGGAACCGCGGCATGAGCAGCTTCACGAGGTCATCGCAGATCCGGTTGGTGACTGCTTCGTGAAACGCGCCTTCGTTCCTGTAGGACCAGATATAGAGTTTGAGGCTCTTCAATTCCACGCACTTGCGATCCGGCACATAGTCGAGAAAAAGCGTTGCGAAGTCCGGCTGTCCGGTCTTCGGGCACAGGCAGGTGAACTCCGGGATCTGCATCCGGATCAAATAGTCGCGGCGCGGGCTCGGATTGGGAAAACTCTCAAGCGACTTGCTCGGCTTGGACGGCATTCAGGGTCCGGGTGCGAAGTGGGAAATGGTATTATAGGGGCTCCGTTTTATCGACGATGAATCCGGCTGACGGCCGGTTTTCTTTTACCTGGATTTGTAGCGTTTTCTGCTAGCGTGCGGCTCACACAAATCAAGCTCGCCGGGTTCAAGTCCTTCGTCGATCCGGCCACGGTGAGCGTTCCGGGGCGACTGGTCGGCGTGGTCGGTCCGAACGGGTGCGGGAAGTCGAATATCATCGACGCCGTCCGGTGGGTTCTCGGGGAGTCGCGCGCCTCGGCTCTGCGCGGGGACTCGATGCAGGACGTGATCTTCAACGGCTCGTCCTTGCGAAAACCCTTGGCGCGGGCGAGCGTCGAGTTGTTCTTCGACAACAGCCTCGGCAGGGCGGCGGGCCAGTGGTCGCAGTACGCCGAGATCTCGGTAAAGCGCGTGCTGCAGCGGGACGGCGAATCCTCCTATTTCATCAACAACACCCACGTACGCCGCCGCGACGTGCAGGACATTTTTCTCGGCACGGGCCTGGGCCCGCGTGCCTACGCCATCATCGAGCAGGGAATGATCTCGCGCATCATCGAGGCGAGACCCGAGGAATTGCGCGTGTTTCTCGAGGAAGCGGCGGGAGTGTCCAAGTACAAGGAGCGGCGGCGCGAAACCGAACATCGGCTCGCCGACACCCGCGACAACCTCGCGCGCCTCGCCGACATCCGCCAGGAACTCGGGTCACAGATCGAGCGGCTGGAAAAGCAGGCCGAGATCGCGCGACGATACAAGGAGCTTTCGACCGATCGGGCGCAAAAACAGAATCTGCTGTGGCTCCTGCGCCGCAACGATGCGGAGGCCGAGGCGCAGCGCCATGTGCGCGAAATCGAGCACAGCGCGACTGAACTGGAATCCGAGACCGCGCGGCTGCGCGAAATTGAACGCGATCTCGAGCAGGCGCGGGCAGGGCACTACGCTTCGGGGGACGCACTGAGCGCAGCGCAAGGGGAGCTCTACGGCGTCAACGCCGACGTCTCCCGCCTTGAAACCGAAATACGCTTCGTAGCCGATACCCGGCAGCGTCTCGACGCGCAGCTTGCGCAACTTCGCGCGCAGCGCGACGCCGGGCGGCACAGCGAGGTTGAGCAGGGCGACGCGCGCCTGGCCTGGGAAGCGCGCCTCCGGGAGTCGCGAGAAGCTTTGGAGCAAGCCAGGCGCAAACACGCCGAGGAGCAGGTCAAGCTGCCGCAAACGGAGCAGGCGGCCCGCCTGCTCCAGGGACGGATCGCGGGCGAACGCGAGCGCATCGCTCAGGCCGAGCAGGCGTTCCAGGTGGAACAGACGCACCTCGAACATGCGGGCAAGACGCTGCAAGGACTGGAGCAGCGCGAGGAAAGATTGCTCGCCGAGCGGGCTGAGTTGGTTGCACCCGATGCGCAGTTGCTGGTGCGCTTGGCGCAGGAGCTGGCGCAAAGCACTGCCGAGCTTTCCCGCCAGGAAGCGCTGCTCGCCCAGCTCGAAGCGGCGCGGGAGGCCCTGGACCGGCAGCGCCGCGCGTGCGTCGACAGTTTGCAGATGCTCGAGCGCGGGTTTTCGGCGCTGGAGGGCAGGTTGCTCACGCTCCAGAAAATCCAGAATCTAGTCGAAGAGAACAGCAAGATCCAGGATTGGATCGGTCGGCATCAGCTGGCGTCAAAACCGCGGTTGTGGCAGAAAATTCGCGTCGAAGCCGGGTGGGAAGCGGCGGTGGAATCGGCCTTGGGCGAGCGCCTGCATGCAATGGAGATGTCCGACCCTGAGTTGTTGCAGCGCCTGCTCGATGACCCGCCTCCTGCAAGGGTCAGCGCCTTTCTCCCTGGAACCGATGCAAAGCTGCCCCTTGAGCCGGGACTGAAACCGCTTGCCGACTACGTCGAAGCCGTTGAACCCGCGGTAAGCGGTGTCATCGCGGCCTGGCTTGCACCCTACTACGTCGTGGAGGGCGTGCCGCGGTTGATGACCCGCTTGGGATTGTCGCCCCAGGCAGTGCTGATCAATCGCGAGGGCCACCAGTTCAGCCGCTTCGGCGTGAGCTTTCACGCGCCCGATCCGGCGGACACCGGAATTCTTGCTCGGCAGCGCGAAATAGAAGCGTTGGAGGTGGAGGCGCGTGGGCATCGGGATTCGATCGAGAAAAGGCGCGCGGAACTCTCCGGGCTGGAGCGTTCGCTCGCCGAGCACGACGAAGGCCTCGCCAAGCTGCGGGTGGCGGGGACGGCGCTCAAACAGCGCCATCACGAGCGTCAACTCGAAAATCTGAAGCTGACTCAGGGCCAGGAGCGGTATCAGGAGCGGAGCCGGCAGATCGACGGAGAGCTCGGTGAAATCCAGGCGCAGCAGGCCCAGGAACGCGCCACCCAGGCGGCTGCAGAGGCCGGCTTAGAGCGGCACCAGAGCGAGATCGATGCACTCTACCGTAAGCTTGAATCGACTCGGGAGGAGGAGGACGCGGCAGGGCGCAAGCTGGAGGCGCAGCGCCAAGCCGTGTTGCAGGCGGAGCGCGAAGTTCAGGAAGCGGGCTATGTTGAAAAGGATTGTATCAGTAAAATCAGTGAAATAAACAGATCATCTAAAGTATTACTAGAGCATGCGCAAAATGCCGATCGAAGCCTTGAACAGCTCCAGACCGAGCTGGCCGGCGTGGACGACCAGGTGTTGCGGACCCAGCTTCAACGCGGTCTGGCGACGCGGCTGGCCCGGGAGCAATCCCTGGCGGCAGCACGGAGGCGCCAGGAAGAAATCGCCAGCGCGTTGCGCTCCTCCGAGGAGGCGCGACTCACCTGTGAGCAGAAGCTCCAGCCGCTGCGCGATCGCATCGCGGACCTGAGGCTGAAAGAGCAGGCGGCGCGAATTGCGAGCGAGCAGTTTGCGCAGCAGCTTCGCGAGGCGGGCGCGGACGAAGCTGCGTTGGCGGCGGCAATGAAAGAAGGCCAGAAGGCCGCGTCGCTGCAGGGCGAGATTACGCGCCTCACCAATTTGATCGCCGAGCTTGGAGCGATCAACATGGCGGCGCTGGAGGAGCTCACCGCGAACCAGGAACGCAAGCAGTTTCTCGACGCCCAGGCGGCCGACCTCACCGCCGCGCTGGAGACCCTTGAGAACGCCATCCGCCGTATCGAC
>DATHHZ010000275.1:0-3121 GCA_035316965.1 Burkholderiales bacterium
TTTGCCAGCGATCCCACATCAACGCCTTCTGAGCTTCCGTATAGTAGATCCTCGGTCTGTATTCCATTTGCAACATCCTCCTCTCTCGCTAGAGCATAGAATGTTGCGCTGACCGGTTGAATCCGCAGCCGACAGCAGTCATTCGCCGGGAATGCACTTTAGTTCATCACCTTGCATAAGGACCACCTCGATCGCTTGAAGTCGAGCCATCGTCGACCTTCGGTTGTATCAAGACTGCGCGCGCTTCGGCTATCCTAGCGTCAGTCGAAAAAATATCGGAGTCGCACATGAAGACGCTGCGTAGTTACCTCGGCGAGCGCTGGGTCGATGGATCGGGCGCGCCGCAGACCCTCGTCAATCCCGCCACGGAGGAGCCGCTTGCCCAGGCTTCGAGTGAAGGCCTCGACCTCGCCGCGGCGCTCGCCCACGCCCGCTCCAAGGGCGGACCCACGTTGCGCGCGCTGTCCTTCGACGAGCGCGGCGCGCTGCTCAAGGAGATGGCAAAGGCCATCCAGGCGCACAGGGACGAATTGCTCGACCTTGCAGTCGCGAACGGCGGCAACACCCGATCGGACGCGAAGTTCGACGTCGACGGCGCGATCTTCACGCTTCAGGCCTACGCCGAGATCGGCGCTTCGCTCGGCGCGGCGAAATTCCTCATCGACGGCGAAGGCGTGCAGCTCGGGCGCTCGCCGCGCTTTCACGGCCAGCACATCAACGTGCCTCGCCACGGCGTCGCGGTGCAGATCAACGCGTTCAACTTTCCGGCCTGGGGACTGGCGGAGAAGGCGGCGTCTGCGCTTCTCGCGGGAATGCCCGTGCTCTCCAAGCCCGCGACCAGCTCGGCGATGGTCGCGCACCGCGTGATGGAGATCCTCGTGGAGAAGAAGCTCCTGCCCGAGGGGACGCTGTCGCTCCTCGTGGGTGCCCCGCGCGACCTGCCGGCCTTGCTCGGCGCGCAGGACGTGCTCGCCTTCACCGGCTCCGGCGACACAGGCGCGCGCATCCGAGCGCTGCCGAACATCATTCGAGAATCGGTGCGCGTGAACGTCGAGGCGGACAGCCTGAACGCCGCGGTGCTCGGACCCGACGCCGAGCCGGGCGGTGACATGTACGAAACCTTCTTGAAGGACGTTTTGCGCGACATGACGCAGAAAGCGGGCCAGAAATGCACGGCAATCCGGCGTGTGCTCGTTCCCGAGGCGCACGCCGCCACGGTGCGCGACGACCTCGCCGAGGGACTCAAAGGCGTGCGCGTCGGCAATCCGGCGCTCGAGGAAACGCGAATGGGGCCGCTTGCGTCGGGCAGCCAGCTCGCCGGCGTGCGCGAGGGCGTAGCCAAGCTCGGCGTTGAAGGGAAAGCAGCGTTCGGCAGCGCCGCGCCGTTTGGAGGCAAAGGCTTCTTCATCTCGCCCGTGCTGGTGGAATTCGCCAAAGGCGCCCTCGCCACTTCCGTGCACGCACGCGAGGTGTTCGGTCCAGTGGCCTCGCTTCTGCCCTACTCGGGAAAGGCCGCCGATGCCGCCGCGATCGTCGCGCGCGGCAACGGGGGCCTAGTATCGTCGGTGTATTCCGAAGACGCGGCGTTTCTGGAAGAGATCGTCGCTGGCATCGCGCCCTACCACGGGCGTCTTTTCCTCGGCCATCCGAAGATCGAGATGTCGCCGGGGCCGGGAACGGTGCTGCCTCAGCTCGTGCACGGCGGCCCCGGGCGCGCCGGCGGCGGCGAGGAGCTGGGCGGCGCTCGCGGTCTCGCGCTCTACATGCAGCGCGTGGCACTGGAAGGCTCGCGGCCGGTGATACAGAAGCTGATCGGAGTGCAGCCGTCCTAGAGCGCGTGCCGCGCGATGCGAACGCGCGTCGCGCCCATGTCGTCGCCGCGGATTTCGCGTAGCGCGTAGCCCACGAATTCCGCCACCACCCCTTTTCTCCAGTAGAGATCCAAGTCGGTGTTGTCCATCGGCTTCGCGGCCGATGCGACCTTGGCACCGGCTTCCGCAATGGCGTCGTCGCTGAGCTTCTTGCCGATGAGGAGCTCGCCGCCTTTCGTGAGAAAAGGCCGCGAGGACACCGCGCCGAGTGCGATGCGGGCGTCTTCGACCGTTCCGTCCCGCGCGGTCCTGACCGCCGCAGCGACGCCCAGCACCGGAAAGTCGAAGGCGCCGCGGCGGCGCAGCTTCCAGTAGCTGCTCTTCCAGCCTTCAGGCGCGGGCAACTTCACTTCGGTGAGGATCTCGTCGGACCGGCGCGTGAGGTACTCGATGCCGTCGTTCCTGTAGAGATCGGCGAGCGCCACGTCGCGCTCGCCCTGCGTGGAGACGAGGTGCACGGTCGCGCCCAGGGATATCAAAGCGGGCGCCGTGTCGGTCGAGGAAGTCGCAACGCAGCGCTTGCTCGCGGTGGCGACCCAGCAGATCTCGCCGTCCTTCTTCATGCAGAAGTCGATCGCCTTGCGCCACTCGTAGTTCTGGTTGTAGTAGTTGCAGCGCGTGTCCAGGCACAGGTTGCCGCCTAGCGTGCCCATGTTGCGCAGGTGCACGGTTGCGACTTGCGCCGCCGCCTGCCACAGCCCGGCGTATTTTTCGCGCATCGCCGCGTTCGCGACGATTTCATTCAGCGTCAGTCCCGCGCCGAGCGTGCTGCCTGAACCGTTGGATATTTTCTTCAGCGCTTCGATCTGGCGCAGCGAAACGAGCGTGGCCGGCGTCTGGTGGCGCCGCTTCATGTTGGGCAGGAGATCCGTCCCGCCCGCGATCAGCATCGCTTGCGGGCCTTCGGCGGCGAGGATCGTCGCCGCTTCGACGATGGACTTCGGCGAATGAAATCCGAACCAGGGCAGCCGCATCATGCCGCGGTTTCCTTCTTCAAAGGCGTGCGCCGCGGCGTGTTGAGGGAATTGCCGTCGCCGCCTTCCCAGGGCGGCGGCACGAGCATCGGCTCGGGATACGGAACGTCGGGAAAACTCTCCGGCCCGATGCGCGGCGTCTCGCCCTCGGCTTTTTTCTCCAGCGCGGCGAGCACCTTGTCCGGCGTAATCGGCAGCTCGTCGATACGCACCCCGATCGCGTCGTATACCGCGTTCGCGACTGCCGGCATCACCGGAAGGAGCGGCCCCTGCCCC
>DATHHZ010000276.1:0-2241 GCA_035316965.1 Burkholderiales bacterium
GTGAAGAAGGGAACCGAGCAGGGCATCACCCTCGCCGAGCTCGCGCGCATCTGCTACTACCGCGGCAATGAATTGCCCGTGGATTTCCAGCCGGCATTGGTGGTCACGCGCCACTACCGGGTCAAGGACTACGCTTTCGTCTTCAGCAACGGCGCCCAGGGCTGTTCCCTCGAAGTGGACACCGAGACCGGCTTCGTGAAGCTCCTCAAGATGTGGTGCGTGGACGACTGCGGGCGCGTCATCAACCCGAAACTCGTGGAGGAGCAGGCGCGCGGCGGTATCGTGCAGGGAATCGGCGGCGCGCTTTACGAACAATGCATTTACGACGATCGAGGTCAGTTGTTAAACGCAACCATGGCCGACTACCTCGTCCCGATGGCCGCCGAGATGCCCGACATCGAGTGCGCGCACGTGGAGACGCCGACGAAAACTTCCATGCTCGGCGCCAAGGGCGCGGGCGAAGCGGGGACCGGCGGCGCGCCGGCGGCGATCATGAACGCGGTGAACGACGCGCTGCGCCCGCTCGGGGCGAAAGTGACGAGCCAGCCGATCACGCCGGAAGTGGTGCTGCGCGCGCTCGGAAAAGTATAAGCGCATTCCGAAAAGGAGACCTTCATGCGACACGAAAAAGCACTCGGCTTGGCTATCGCCGCGACGCTCGTCGCGATCGGCTGCGCACAATCGCCCACGCGCGAAGGCGGCGCCGGCGGCTATGCCGTCGACGCCGCCTGGCCCAAGCCCCTGCCGAACAACTGGACCCTGGGGCAGGTCGCCGGCATCGCGGTCGATGCGCGCGACCACGTATGGGTGATCCACCGTCCGAAGACGCTGATCGACGAGGAGAAGGGCGCCGCGCTCTCACCGCCGCGCGCGAAATGCTGCGTGGCGGCGCCGCCGGTGATCGAGTTCGACGGCGAAGGCAATCTGCTGCGCGCCTGGGGTGGGCCGGGTCAGGGCTACGAATGGTTCGAGAACGAGCACGGCATCACCATCGACCAGCAAGGCAACGTCTGGGTCGGCGGCAACGACCCCAAGGACCACCAGCTCATCAAGTTCACGCCCGACGGGAAGTTCCTCATGCAGATCGGCCGCGCAGGGCAGACGGGCGGTAGTAATTCACCCACCCTGCTCGGGCGCCCCGCGCACATGGAGATCGACGCGGCATCGAACGAGCTCTACATCGCCGACGGCTACGGCAACAAGCGCGTGATCGTGCTCCACGCGGCGAGCGGCGTATACAAGCGCCACTGGGGCGCCTACGGCAGGGCACCCAGCGACGAGAAGCTCCCCATGTACAATCCGCAGTCGCCGCAGTTCGGGAACCCGGTGCACTGCGTGCGCCTCTCGAACGACGGCCTGGTCTACGTCTGCGACCGCGCCAACAACCGCGTGCAGGTGTTCAAGAAGGACGGAACCTTCGTCAAGCAGTTCGCGTTCGAGGAGAAGTCGCTCGGCTCGGGCTCGTCCTTCGACCTGGTGTTCTCGAACGACGCGCAGCAGAAATATTTCTACCTCGCCGACGGCACCAACGATCAGGTGCTCACGGTCGAGCGCGAATCGGGGAGAGTGCTTTCCTCCTTCGGCCGGCCCGGCCGCTACGCCGGCCAGTTCCTGGTGCTGCACAACATCGGCATCGACTCGAAGGGCAACCTATATACGTCCGAGGTCGGCAGCGGCAAGCGCGCGCAGAAATTCAAGCCGGCGAATTGATCACCCCCACACCCGATTCACTTCGAAAACACAAACGACAGCACCGCGCAGATCACGGCGAGCCAGAGCGCGGTGTGCTCGATGTGGACCCAGACCCTCGCGGGAAGGAGCGCGGTGTCCCAGGGACCGATTTTTGCCCTGAGAAAATCCTCGGCGCCGTTGCTTCTGGATTGGATGACGCTGCTGGCGATGACTCCGGCCGCGATTCCGGCCACCATGAAGAGAGCCACCGCGGTCCAGGCGAGCGTCGGATGCAGTACTGGTAAAACGTCCTTTCTGCCGATTTTCGACGTGGCGAGGGTAATGTAAGCCGAGGTGAGGATAAGACACAGCCCGATGTGAAACTTCGTGTGATCGTACAAGAGCTCCAGTTTCTTGAGGTTCGCATCCATTTCGTCCTCCTGTGCCGCGTTGTTTGAATCTCCCGGAAACAGATTACTAGCTCGGACATCGACTTGGCAATTCACCGCACGGCACCTCCTTAGTAGCCGAGCGCCGCTCCCACCATCACCACGCAGATCCGCCCGGGGA
>DATHHZ010000277.1:0-4790 GCA_035316965.1 Burkholderiales bacterium
AGTTCATCTCCTGTCCCACCTCGAACCTGGTTCTCGGAGGCACCCGAACCCTCGCGGACATCACGCGCAGCTATGCGAAGCTGCGCGAATACGGCGTGCAGGTATTGCGTGACGAAGCCACCGGCATCAACGTCGAGAAGAAACGGGTGTCCCTCAAACGCATCGAGGACCTGCCTTACGACCGGCTGATCGTGTCACCGGCGGTGGATTTCATGCACGAGCAGATCGAAGGCTACGACGCCGAGGCGCAGAAGACCATCCTGCACGCGTGGAAGGCCGGTCCGGAGACGCTCGCACTGCGGCAGCAGCTCGAGGCGATGCCCGACGGCGGCGTATGCGTCATCGGGGTCCCCCGTTCTCCCTTCCGCTGCCCGCCGGGGCCCTACGAGCGCGCCTGCCAGATTGCGTCCTACTTCAAGAAGGCGAAGCCGCGCTGCAAGGTGATCGTCCTCGACGCCAACGAGGACATCGTCTCGAAGCCTGCCCTCTTCAAAGCCGCATGGAACGATCTCTACAAGGGCACGATCGAGTACCGCGGCAACAACGAAGTCAAAGCGGTGGACGCGCGCGCGAAGACGGTGAAGACCGATTTCGACACGATCAAGGGCGACGTGCTCAACGTGCTGCCGCCCATGCGCGCCGGCGACATCGCGCGCACCGCAGGGCTCCTCACCCCGAACACGCGCTGGTGCGGCGTGGATTGGCTCAGCATGGAATCGACGGCGCACAAAGGCGTCCACGTGCTCGGCGACGCGACACTCGCGGCGCCGGCGATGCCCAAGTCCGGCCACATGGCGAACAACCACGGCAAGCTTGCGGCTGCCGCGATCATCGAGCTCATGAACGGGCGGGCGCCCAATCCGCAGCCGGTCATCGCCAACACCTGCTACAGCTTCGTTTCCGACAAGGAGGTCATCCACGTCGCCTCGGTGCACCGCTACGATCCCGCACAGAAAACGCTGACAGTGGTGCCGGGGGCGAGCGGCGTCTCCTCGGGCCGCAGCGAGATCGAGGGCGGCTACGGCTGGGCGTGGGCGCAGAATATTTGGGCGGATATGCTGGGCTAGGCCCAGCCTATCGCCCATATAAGCCTGCGCTTTCTGAAAGTTACGAACAGAGGGAGAGGGAGGACCCTCTCCCTCCATTACCTCCCTCTCCCCGTCTCTGTTGGACCTCAGCCCGGTAGCGGAACACGCAGCTTGCGTTCAAGCATGCGTTTTCGGCTAGTTTCGGAGAGCGGCTTTGGCGTGAAGCCGAGCGCGCTCGAGCGGCGCCAGAAGAGGGTCTTCAGGGTACCGTCATCGAACTCCGAGGCAGCGAGTCGGCGCAGCTCGCCGCCTTCGAGCGCGGCGAGCGCGAGGCCGTCGCGGTAGAGCACCCGGTTCGGCGTGATCGCCGCAACGCGCGCTTCCGGGGTCACGATGCCGACGAGATTGAGCGGATCAGCGCCGGAGAGGGCGACGAGCTCGCCGCTCTTGTCCAGCTTCCTCACCGCGCGCAGCCGGCCCACCGCGTCCGCCAGCGCGAACTGCTCGCCCCCGAAGCCCGAGACGAAGCGCCCTCCGCGAATCTCGCCGCGCGCTTCCAGCCTCCGGTACACCCCCGCGAGCTCGCGCCAGGTCGGCAGGCGCGACTCGCGAGCGAGCAGCGCTCGGAAAACAACGCCGTAGCGGCGCAGCAAGGCGCGCGCGAACTCCTCGACGCGCTTGCCGTCGTCGACTGCCGCATCGTCGCGGAGCAGCGCCCAGCGTCCGGCGGTGTCCACTTCGTAGGCGGGCCGGCGGTGGCGCGAGCGCCGCTTGTGCTTGTCGGAGGGCGCGAGCAGCGCGCGCAAGCCCCCGAAGCTGTCGGCGGTGACCAGACCTGAGCCCGCGAGCTCGCCGAGCGAGCGATCGGTCTGGGTGCGCAGCTGCCCCGTAGCTGACACGATCTCATGGAAGAACGACGCGCCCCGCGAGCGCAGCATCTCGCATACCGCGTTCGCCTCCGAGCTCAGCTCGCCCGCTTGCGGTTCGGCAGCGGCGCGCCACAGCCCCGCGTGCTCGCGCAGCATCAGGGCGATCGGCGAGCTGCGCAGCGGCGCCTTTCCCGTCCCGTTTGCAGGAGAGAGCCGGCCCCAAGCCACCCGCCCGGAGAGGCACAGCCTGTCGATGAAATCGGGCTCATAGTCCTGCACGCGGGCGGCGAGCACCTCGTGCTCCCAGGCGCCGGCCGGGACTTCGTAGCCATCGAGCTGCTCGATCACCACGCCAAGGCCCTCGATGCCCTTCATCTGGGTTTCGCCTGCGGCGTGCTGCCAGTGCAGGAGGAAACGCATGAAATCGGCGGCGCTGACCGGCTCGATCTCCGCGCGCAGCCGGTTGAGCGTATAGCGGTGAATGCGCGCAAGGAGCCTACGGTTGCACCATTCGAGTTGGGCAGCGCCCGGCGTGAACCGGCCGCGCAGCAGCTTCCCCTCGTTCTCCAGCGCGAGCAATGCGCCGTCGATGAGAGCGGTTTCGGGAAGCCCGAGCGAATCGGCAAGGCCGCGCGCGGTCACCGGCCCGAGCACCTCGGTCCGTCCGCGAATGAGTTCCCGCGCCGCGTCCTCGCGAGTCCACGACTTGCGCAGGCGCTCCGGTATTGACGGCGTCATGGACTGTGGCACGACGGCATTCAACTCGTCGAAGCGCTCGACCGAGATCCAGAAACCCTTCGCATCGAAAGCGCGGCCTGCGGCGACCAGCTCATCGAAAAGCGGGCGCCAGCCGGGCGACGCTTCTTGCGCGCGAATGAATCCGGCGAGCAGCAAGGCGTCGTGCAGCTCGTCGGCGGTGTTCGCCGCGGGCCAGGCTTCCTCCATCACGCGCTCGATTGCGGCGGGATCGAGCGCGCCCAGGTCGTCGGCGCTTCTCGGCTCGGTCGCGCGCCGCGTGTAGACGGCGCGGGTGCGCCGCTCCTCGAGGGGCGCGTCGTCCAGAAACGTGTACACCGCGGAATTCAGGATCTCGTTGCAGAACACGGAGGGCTCGGGGGTGTCCTTCGCGACGCACCTGATCTCGCCCGCGAACACGCGCTGCAGCGTGCGCACGAGCTGCGGCAGGTCCATCGCCTGCTCGAGGCAGTCGCGGATCGCCTGGTCGACGAGAGGATGCTTGGGCAGCTCGCGCGCGCCCTGGATGTTGTCCAGGCACGCCGCCGCATCCGGGAAGATCGCGGCGAGCAGCTCGTCGGCTATCATGCGCTGGATCTGCGCGGGCAGCTTGGCGCCGTTGCGGTTGCGCGGGACGGCGAGCGCGAGCGTCGTGGTCCAGCGCCAGCGCGTCTCGAAAATCGGAGAGTCGAGCACCGCCTGAACGAGCGTTTCGCGCACCGTCTTCGGATTCAGGTAGCGGAACACTTCCTCGAGCGCGAAGGAGTGCATCGGCCCGAGCGAGAGGACAAGCGCTTCCTCGCTCGCCGCCGCCTGCAGCTCGAAGTTGAAGCTCTGACAGAATTTCTTCCTGAGCGCGAGCCCCCAGGCCTTGTTGATGCGGCTGCCGAGCGGCGCATGCAGCACCAGCTGCATGCCGCCCGCTTCGTCGAAGAAGCGCTCGAGCACGAGGGTCTCGGCGGTCGGCACGACTCCCAGGGCGCGCTTGCCCTCGGCGAGATAGGCGGCGATCTGCTCGGCAGCAGAACGGGGAAGCGCGTAGTCCTGCTCGAGCCAGGCGACTGCGGCATCGAGCTCATCGGGCTTGCGCGGCTGATCGGGCCGCGGGAGCCTCGCATCGGCAGCGGCGCGCAGCCTCGAGACCGCCGCGCTCATCTCGTCGCTGCGCGAAGGCGCCTCGCCCAGCCAGAATGGCATCGAGGGCGGCTGCCCCTGGGCGTCGGCGACGCGCACCACGCCGTTGCCGATCTGCAGGATGCGCCAGGACGTGTTGCCGAGCTGGAAGATATCGCCGGGCAGCGATTCGATCGCGAAGTCTTCGTTCAGCGTACCGATGAAGGTGCCTTCGGGCTCGAGTCGCACGCGGTAGTCGAACACCTCGGGAATCGCGCCGCCCGACATGATTGCGATCATGCGCGAGCCGCGCCGCTCGCGGAGCTTGCGGTGCACGGCGTCGTAGTGCACCAGCGCCGCGCGCTGGCCGCGCTTGGTGGCGTAGCCGCGCGCGAGCATGGCCACGATCTCGTCGAACTCGGCCTTTTCCAGGCCGCGATACGGCCGGGCGCGTCGGAACAGCTCGAACAGCGCCTCCTCGTCCCATTCCTGGGCGGCCGCTTCGGCGACGATCTGCTGCGCGAGCACGTCGAGCGGCTTGTCGGGAATGAGGACGCGGTCGAGCTCGCCATCCTTCACCGCGCGCACCATCGCCGCGCACTCGATCAGGTCGTCGCGCGTGAGCGGGAACACGCGGCCCTTGGGCAGGCCGCTCACGGTGTGGCCCGAGCGGCCGACGCGCTGAAGCAGCGTGGCGATGCGATGCGGCGAGGAAATCTGGCAGACGAGATCGACGTGGCCGATGTCGATACCGAGCTCGAGCGAAGCGGTGGCGACGAGCACCTTGAGCCGGCCTTCGCGCAACTTGGCCTCCGCTTCCAGGCGCACTTCCTTAGAGAGGCTCCCGTGGTGCGCGGCGACGTGCTCGGCGCCAAGGCGCTCGCTCAATCGGAATGCCATGCGCTCGGAGAGGCGGCGCGTGTTGACGAAGATCAGGGTTGTCCGATGTTCCCGAACGAGGCTGGCCAGACGGTCGTAGTACTCCTCCCAGATCTCGCCCGACATGACGGCTTCGAGGGAGGCGGTCGGCAGCTCGATCGAGAGA
>DATHHZ010000278.1:0-4167 GCA_035316965.1 Burkholderiales bacterium
CGCGCCGCCAGCAGTTCCTTTCGGAAGGCCCGAGCCAAGGGCAGAACCTACGGCTCTTCGCCGAGACCTCGAACGGTTTGCGCGGCGCGTACTCGGGCAATTTCTATCGGGGCGACTGGCGCGCTCACCTGCCTGCCGGCAAGACGGTGGTGTCGCTGCGCTGGAACCAGGCGTACTCGCAACCTCAGGCCGAGCCGATCCAGTTGGGCGGCGTAGGCCCTCTCTTTTCAGAGGACGCGTTCGTGCTTCCCGTGCTCAACCAGCGCGAGTTTCCGCTGCGCGGCTACCGGAGCGGCGAGGCGGTGCTCACGGGGCACCATGCGAGCTTGGTGACGCTCGAGTGGCGGATTCCGATCTCCGACGTCGACCGGCATTTCATGGTGCCGCCGTTGGGACTGAACCGGATCTCGATGAGCGTATTCACCGAGGCTGGAGCGGCTTGGGACAACGATCCGCAACGCTGGTACAAGAGTGCGGGCATCGAGCTGCTCTCGGAAGTACGCTTCGGCTATTTGTTCGGCTTGCAGTTGCGCGCAGGCGTGGCAAAGGGGTTCGAGGCACCCGGCAGAACGGAAGGCTACGTGCGTTTCGGGCATTCGTTCTGAGCGCCGCAACGTGCAAGCGGTTCATTCGGCATCGAACGGCGCTGCGGCGCGCGAGCGCCTGGAACGCCTCAAAGCGAGAGCTTGGTCTGGACCAGGAACTGAAACGATTTGATGTTCGGATCGCGGTTCAGGGGAAAGGCAAGATCGATGTGCAGAACGTTCCCGAAGGAAGAGCGCGTGCTCAGAAAGCGCAGGCCGAAGCCAACGTTGCTCAGCCAGCGCGCGCTCGAGGGACTTTCACCGGGGCCGTCCCAGGCCCGGCCCGAGTCGAAGAACACCGCGCCCCCCACGCGGATCAGGCGAAAGGGATACCAGTCGGTGTAGACGCGTTCCTCGACGTTGAGGAGTACGCGGCGGTCGCCGGTCTGGTAGCTCCGCGGATATCCGCGCAGGCCGGTGTCGCCCCCGAGCCCCAGCTGTGCGGTGGGGTTCTTGAGGACGTCGCCGGCGAGGGAGACGAACGTCAGGGTGCGGTCGTCCTTGTGGTGGTCGTAGTATCGAATCGAGCCGCTCGCCAGGTATCGGTCGAGCTGCCCGTAACCGGTCTGTCCGGAGATCGAGGTCGAGCCGAGCAGGACGCTGCTCGATGGAAGCCGAAAGCCGTCGCTCGCGCTGGCGGAATAGAGCCAAAGCTGTTGCGTCGAGCCGAGGCCGGTCAACGAGCGGCCGAGCTGGACGCTCGCTTGGGTTCCCATCGCGAAGTACTCGGGTCGCTCGATCAGGTCCCGGTTCTTGACCTTCTCGTAGTTGTCGTGGACGACCTCGTAGCGGAAAAAGGGAGAGACGAGCGTCTGATCCAGAGGAAATGGATCGGGCGGGGGAAGGGGGGCGTCCGGTTCGACTTTGTAGGTATCCTTCAGGTAGCTCAAGCCGACGGAATAGCGGTGCGTCCAGCCCTCCACCAGGCCCTCGGACCAGCCTCCGAATGCCTCGGCCGAGTCCTGACTGTGGCGATACTGGGCGTGCCTCTCCCCGCTCTGGAACACGGAGTCGATGCGAGTGTCCGTGGAGCTCGAGAATCCGGCGGCCCAGCGCGTGTCCATGGCGTAGAACGGCCGGACGATCGATAGCGCGCTGCTCTGGCCGTCGCTCAGCTTGGAGTGCGAGTAGTCGATCGCGGTCCAGCCGTCGAAAGCGTGGGGCTGCGAGACCTTGTACGTGATTCCGCTGCGATCTGCATCGCTTGTGCGGTTGGCGCCGACGAGAACGCCGGTGCCGAGGGCATTGGTGTCCCGCAGCGTGAACCCGGTCTTGTTGACGCCCCCAGCGCGGCTCGCGCTCCATCCGGGCTCCAGCGTCCAGGTATCGCGCGTCCTGACTTCGATATCGACCACGCCGTCGCGATAGCCGACCGGCACGATGCTGACATCGTAAAAAATCCGGCTCGAACGCATCAGGCGCTCGGTCTCTTCGATGAGGCGGACCGAGACGCGCTCGCCGGGCTTGAACAGCAGCTGGCGCCTGACGACCTCGGCGCGCGTTCGAATGTGAATCGCGTTCGCGGCGCGGTAGAGGATGCCGTTTTCCTTCTCGTCCGCGAGATCGAAGATGTTGCCGTTATCGATGCGCACCTCGCCGATGACGGCTCCGGCCGCCTCGAGCTCGGCGAAGGACGGGATTTTCCCGGCGGAAGACGGCGACAACTCCGCGGGGAGCGGAGGTTCAGTCGCCGGCTCCTGGGCCGATGCCGGTCCGAGCGAGCAGGCGATCGCCGCGCAGCAGCCGGCGAGCAATCGGGCGAGGTCGGTAATGATTCCTACTCCGGCTTGATGCCGGCTTCCTTCACGACCTTCGCCCATTTGACCGTTTCCGACGCGATGAAGCGGCCGAACTCCTCCGGGCTCATCTGCGCGGCTTCTCCGCCCTCGGTCTCGAAGCGCTTCTTCGTTTCAGCCGAGGCGAGGATCACCGAGAGCTCGCGATGCAGCCGCTCGATGACGGGACGCGGCGTTCCGGCCGGCGCGACGATGCCCCACCAGTTGGTCGCCTCGTAGCCGGGCACGCCCGCCTCCGAGATCGTCGGCAGGTCGGGGAGGGCGGCGACGCGCTTCGCGCTGCCCACGCCCAGCGGCTTGAGGCGTCCCGAGCGGATGTGGGGCAGCGTCTGGATGAGCGAGCCGATTGCGATCTGGGTGTTGCCTGCGATCACGTCCATCATCGCGGGCCCGCCGCCCTTGAACGGAATGTGCACGATATCCAGGCCCGATTGCAGTTTGAACAGCGAGCTCGCCAGATGCTGAAAGCTGCCGACCCCGGCCGAGGCGTAATTCAACTGCCCGGGCTTTTCCCTCGCGAGCGCGAGGAGATCCTTCACCGAATTGACCGGCAGGTTCGCCGTGACCGCGAGCACCACGGGCCCGGTGCCGAGCAGCGCGACCGGGGCAAAGGCCGTGGCCGGATCGTAGGGCAGCTTGTACATGGAGGCGCCGAACGCGTACGCGACCGAGATGAGGAGCAGCGTATGGCCGTCGGGCAGCGATCTCGCCACCGCATCGGTGCCGATGATCCCGCCCGCGCCGCCTTGGTTGTCGGCGACGACCTGCCTGCCCAAGCGCTCGGAAAGCTGGAACGCGATCATGCGGCCGACGACGTCGTTGCTGCCGCCGGGCGGAAACGGGATGATCATCCGCACCGGCTTGCTCGGGTACGCCTGCGCGGCTGCGCTCGTCGTATACAGTGCAGCGGGGAAGAGCGCGAAAAACAGGCCGAACGTTGCGGATCTTAGCGTCTGTGGCATCTCTCCTCCGTGCCGCGCGTTTTATTGATCGGGCTCGATTCCGGTTCAGCGCAGGCCCAACTCGATCAGCGTTGTCGTCTCGATGTCCTCGCCGAACCACGCCTTGAGTGCCGCTTTGCGGCGGCCGATGTATTCGATGCGCCCGTCGTGCTGTGTCATCGGCAGGTCGTGGCCGGGGATGAGGACGCTTCCCCGCCGTTTTCGCCACAGCTGCCAGATCCTCTCGATCGACGCCGCGCTGAGCGCAGTGTCGTAGGTGGCTTCGGCCTTGCGCGAGAGCAGCTCCGCGCGGTTCTTTGCGGCGTCGCCCGTGAAGATCGCGTCGCGCTCCTTTCCCTCGAGGACGAAGACGAGATGCCCCGGAGTGTGCCCGGGCGCAGCGTGCGCCTTGAGTCCCGGAATGCATTCCTGTTCGGCCGCGACGGGTTGCAGCGAAGGCCAGCTTTCCAGCTCGCGCATGTAGAGCTCGGGCACCGGCGTCTCGCCCCATAGCTCGGTCATCGACCAGGCGAGCTCTCTTGCGCCGATGATGATTCGCGCCTGGCGGAACAGGATCCAGTTGAGCGAGTGATCGTAATGCGAATGCGTGAGGATGACGTCGGTCACGTCGGCGGGTTCCAGGCCGCGTCTCGCGAGCTGCTCGATGAGGCCCTTTCGCATATTGAAGCTGCCGACGTCCACCAGCGCGACATGCCCATTCCCGCGGATGAGAGCAACGGTGCTCCAGCCAAGGCCCCCGTGGCAGACCATCCTTCCGGGGAAGCCCTGGATCAGGACGTCGATCTCGTAGCCGTCGACTTTCATCGAATCCTTCACTCCGCCCGG
>DATHHZ010000279.1:0-2197 GCA_035316965.1 Burkholderiales bacterium
AAACTTTCCTGCGCGACATGGGTGAACGTCCCGCAGGCACTTATTTGGAGCGCAAGGACAACAACGGAAATTATTGCCGCAAAAATTGCATGTGGGCGACTCGAGTGATGCAAGCACGTAACACGAGGGCAAATCGACTGATCACACATAACGGCGCCACACGATGCATCGCGGAGTGGGCCGATTTCCTTGGAATTCCAGCAAACAGAATCTACGTGCGCCTATATAGAGGGTGGAGCGATGCAGAAGCCGTCTCCCGTTAACACCGCCATCATCGTGCCCCACCCCGCCCTGACCGCCGCGCAGTGCGAGCTGCTCTGCCGGCGCGAAGGCCTCACCCTCGCACACCTCGGGCGCGCCCGGTTCGTCCTGGTGCAGACGTCTGCACGGCAGCAGACGATGCTGCGCATCGCGCTCACACCCAACTTCCGACGCGACCGCCGGCGTTTCGCCCGCCGGCCGGATCCGGAGGCCGCGTGACTCCGATCAGCAAACCCGTCACGCGGCTCACGATCGGCTCGCATCACGGCCGCCAGCTGGCGGCGACGCTCGGACCCGGCGACGTCCTCTACCTCCGTCAGAAGGGCCGGCGACAGATCGAGGGCATCGATCTTGCCTCCTGTTACGACCTCGCGGTCAAACGCCGCGCCGCGCGGGAACGCTTCGACAAAGCCGCGCGAAAAACCAAATGAAGGGAGCTCGCATGACCAAAGCCAAACCCACCAGGCGCCGCACGTCTTCGTCCATCATGCTGCCCGTGCTTGCCCAAGGCGAAAAATACGCCGGGATTCTGCTCGGCGACACTGGTACTCCGAGCGCCCATCTGATTCTGCTGCCAAGCAAACTTGAGTCCGCGACCTGGGCCAATGCCGGCACCTGGGCGAAGCAAATAAAAGGCGAATTGCCGACCCGGCAGGAGCACGCGCTCCTCTTCGCCAATCTCAAGAAGCAATTCCAGTACGACTGGTACTGGTCCAGTGAGCCTTACGCCGGCGACGAGTCCTACGCCTGGTGTCAGACCTTCGACGACGGCTACCAGACCAACGACCCCAAGAGCTACAAGCTCCGCGCCCGCGCCGTCCGCAGGGTAGCCATTTAGCCATTTACCAATTCAATGCTCACCAACGCCGAGCATCACAAGGACGTCGAGGACAAGGGCGAATGGCGCACCGCGCACCGGCTCATTCCGTGCAGCCGCTATTTCGGCGATCTCGCCTGCTGTGCCCGCGCGATCATGCCCGGCAGCCGCTACTTCGACACCAAGGAAACGGTGCCCGACGCCGGGATGCGGGAGTCGTTCAAGGTGTGCAGCCGCTGCGCCAATGCGCCACAGCGCGCGGATTTTCTCGCGGACCGCACGGCATGAACCGCGAGCGCATCGAACGCTTCATCGGCAGCCTGCCGCGGCGCGTCGCCTATCCGCTGATCTTCGTCGGCTCGGTGCTTCTGTGGTTCCTGATCGGCATTGTCGCCGGCGCGATCCTGCGTCCCTTTCTCCAATGACCGCCGTCGGCGAGATCATCATAGTCAACGGCCGCCAGGAACGCGTGACCGAGCGCGTGCCCATTCCCCATCACGAGAACGGCGAGATCCTCTACTACGCGCTCAGGTCCGAGCCGATCGAGGAAAAAAAGCAAGCCGATGCCGGACAATAGCCCGCCCTTCGATCTCACCCCGGAAGAGCGCGAGGACATGCAGCTCATCCAGGCCGAGCTCGATCTGCACCCCGATCGCCTCAAGACCCTCATCGCCGAGCTCGTCCTGCTCCGCCAGCTGCGCCTGTGGGCGAGCGGCCACCGCGACCGTTTTCCGCCGCTTCTACGCGCGAAGATGCACGCGCTCGCGCACCGGGCGGAGCTGCGCCGCGCGGCCGCCGAGGACCGGGCCGAGCTCGAGCCCTGACACCGATCGCGACGGTCTCGCGAAACAAACCATCGAAAGGAAACGTCTCTCATGAGAAAACTCACACGCCAGGAAAAACGCCGGATCCGGGACGCGCATCGCAAGCTCGCACAACTCGAGCAGAAACATCGCCATGAGGCCTTCACGGCGGCGAACCTCGCCAGGGAGGAGGGCCGTATTGCCGGGGTCCAGCAGGGCGCGAGGATCATCCGCGAGAAAGTACTCGATCACGCCGGTAGGCTCTACAAGGAAGGGAGAGACGACGCGGCCAAAGCGGTCCGCGACGTCCACGGCC
>DATHHZ010000280.1:0-3174 GCA_035316965.1 Burkholderiales bacterium
AAGGAGCGCCAGCGCGAGCCAGCCGTGGCCGACCAGCCCCACAACACAGGCGGCGGCAAACGTCATGTAGGCGGCGGCGAGCACCGGCGCCTTCCCCACCCTGTCGGCGAGCCAGCCGGCCGGGAACGAGACCGCCGCCCCGACCGCGTTGTGCGCCAGGTAAAAGCCGACCGCGGCCGCGAGCGCGGCGGGCTGGCTGAGCTCGGGCTGCATCAGCTGCGCAGCTCGAAGCGTGAAGAACGCGGTCGCGAAGTTGCCCACCCCGAAGATGGCGACGGGGACCATCAGCCGCCAGAACCCCGGCGGCATCGGCTCCCTTAGCGAAACCGGTTCGGCCATATTCCTCCGCGGGTCCTTCGTGAGCACCGCGAACAGCACCACGCACAGGACGCCCGGTATCAAGGCCACCAGGAAGATGGTTCGGAAACCCTGGCCGGTGGAGAGGAGCAGAAAAGCGACGGCCGGCCCGACGAGGGCGCCCGCCGTGTCCAGCGCTTCGTGGAAGCCGAATGCCTTGCCGAGGTCGTTCCTCTCGACCGACGCGGCGAGCATCGCGGAGCGTATCGGCTGTCGCAGGCCTCGACCCATCCAGGCCAGCGCGCGAGCGATGATGACCTGCGGCCAGCTCGTGATCGCGATCAAAAGGCCGAGGCCGGCAACCGTCGTGCCGTACCCGCCGACCGCCAACCGCTTGCGCCACGCGATGCGGTCGCTGTACCAGCCGCTCCAGAGCTTCACCACCGCCGACGACCCGTCCCCGATCCCTTCGACCAGGCCGACGGCAAACGCGGGCGCGCCCAGGCCGGCGGTGATGAACAGCGGCAGGACCGCGAACACCATCTCGTAGTTCGCGTCCGCGGCCAGGTCCGCGATGCCGATGCCGACGACGTTCCGGTTCAGCCACTTCACGCCGGGTCGAGCCGGCGACGCTTCGGGCGCGGTCAGTCCACCACCAGCGGCTCGGGATGGAACGGCCCGCCGTCCTTGTCGGCGACGAAGCAGTTGGCGTCGACGGGCTTGCCTTCCTGGATCGAAACGATCAGGTAGACGTAGCCGGCCCACGCCCGCTCGGTGTCGAAGCGTGAGGCCTGCGCCGGGTGATCGGGATGGCTGTGGTAGTAGCCGACGATGTCGAAACCCATTGCGTCCGCTTCGCGCTGGATGCGGATGTGGTCGCGCGGGTCGATCTCGTAGCGATCACGGGCGCGCTCGACGATGATGTTGCGGGCGGGCCGAACCTCGGTCACCTGTCCGTCGCCTCGCGGCCCGAGAATGATGCCGCAGATCTCGTGCGGGTAGCCGTCGGCGCCATGAGCCTGGATGGCTTCGAGCGCGGTCTGCGCGCTCTTCATTTGCGGCCGTAAAGGCCCGTCGAGAGGTACCGATCGCCCGAATCCGGGAAGACCGTCACGACCACCCCTTCTCTGATCGTCTCCGCGAGACGTCGCACCGCCCACAACGCCGCGCCGCTCGAATGTCCGACGAGCAGGCCTTCGGTCCGCGCGACCGCCCGCGCGAGGTCATAGGCGGGCTCCGTGGGGCAGCCCCAAATGTCATCGGCGAGGCCTGGATCCCAGATCTTCGGCACGATCGCAGTCGGGATGTGTTTCAGGCCCTCGAGGCCGTGAAACGAATCCTCTGGCTCAACGGCGATGGTGCGAATCGACGCGTCATGTTCCTTCAGGCGCCGCGAAGTGCCGACGAAGGTGCCGGTCGTGCCGAGGCCGGCGATGAAGTGCGTCACGCGGCCGGAGGTCTGCTGAAGGATCTCCACCGCCGTGCCCTCGTAATGGGCGCGGGCGTTGGCGGGGTTCGAATACTGGTCGGGGTAGAAGTAGGCGTCGGGCTCACCGGCCACCACCTCGCGCACGAGGCGGATGGCGCCGTCGGAGCCCTCGCCCGGGTCGCTGTAGACGATCTCCGCGCCGTAGGCGGTGACCAGCGCCTTGCGCTCGGCGCTCACGTTGCCGGGCATGACGAGCTTCACGCGGTAGCCCTTCGCCGCACCCACCATCGCGTACGCGATGCCTGTGTTGCCGGAGGTCGAGTCGATGATCGTCCTGTCGCGGGTGAGAGCGCCGCGCCGCTCGCCGTCCTCGATCATCGAAAGCGCCGCGCGGTCCTTGACCGAGCCGCCGGGATTGAACCACTCGGCCTTGGCGTAAACCTCGACCCGGGGATACTCCTTCTCGAACATGCGCACCCGCAGCAACGGCGTGTTGCCGATGAGCCGCGTGATCCCCGCCGGAACAACGCCTTGTGTCATGTAGAGAAAGGATAGGAAGCCGGGCGCTGCCTCATGGCTTCCGAAAGATCGCGTGCGTTCCCCAGCGGCGCCAAACGACATGTGGTTCGTTAGCCCGAACTTCCGGGCCGTATTGAAATGTAGCGCGCCCATTCTTGGCCGAAGTCATCTCAAAGATGCCCTCTGCGCCCTGGATGCCCTTAACTCTCAGGCCTTGGCGGAATTTCCGGGTCTTGATGTCTGCGATAAAGCCGGCCAAGGCGCCTCTGAACTTTGCCTTTTCGTCTCGGGTCAGCTTTCTGAAGTCTTGCTCGAAGCTTTCGGTTGTTGACCAGGTGGGCACCCGAGCCGGCTATTTTGCGAATCGGCGCAAGAAGTCCTTATCCGACTCATAGGTTCGCGTTCGTCCCTTGCGGATGTCCTCCGATGCCTGCTGCTCGGCTCTCTGCCAGGAACGTGTCCAAAACCAAGCCTGGGTGGCGTCAACGAGCTTTCGTGGTCGCAAGAGGATGCCATCCGCCGTAATGACCACTTCGACCGAGTCTCCCTCGCCAAGATGCGCTGCTTTGCGGATCCGAGACGGAATCGTGACCTGGCCTTTGTCTCTGATTACAGCAACCGACGCCCTGGATCCCTTCATTGGAAATTCCTACATTCAGAATATCAGACTTGGATGTCTGCATGTCGTGTGGGTATCGGGTAACTAAAGCCTCGTCAGGCGGAGAAGTGGACCAGGATGATCCCGGCGATGAGGTACACCGCGGCAAAGGCATAGCCGATGAGCGAGCGCCGGTAGACGCTGCCTCCCTCAGGCGAGAGGATGTTGAGGATCGCCTTGCCGATCAGGAAGCCCCCGCCGAGCAGCGCGACGGTCGCCGATTTTGAGACCACGCCGTAAAGCAGGATCGCGCCCGCGACCAGGACCTCGA
>DATHHZ010000281.1:0-2429 GCA_035316965.1 Burkholderiales bacterium
CTGTCTGCGGCAATCCGGCGAGAAGCAGCGCCATCCGCGCCACGTTGCGGTTGTCTTCCCCCGCGTGGTTGACGCATCCGTAGATCACGTCGTCGAGCGCGGCCCAGTCGACCGATGCGTTGCGCTCCATGAGCGCCTTGATCGGAAGGGTTGCGAGGTCGTCGGTGCGGATCGAAGAGAGCGCGCCACCGTAGCGCCCGAAGGGCGTGCGAACGGCGTCGCAGATGAATACTTCGGTCATGCCTCGGAATCTATCAGACGAGGCCGGTCACGGGAATCGCGGCCCCATGAATTGCGCGCGCGGCGTCCGAGGCTAGAAACAGGATCACGTCGGCGAGCGCCTCCGGCGCCACCCAGCGTCGCGGATCGGCACCGGGCATGTCGGCGCGGTTCTGCGGCGTGTCGATAACGCTCGGCAGGACGCAGTTGACGTTGATCCCCTTGTTGCGCAATTCCGCCGACATGCTCTCGGTCAACCGGATGACCGCGCTCTTCGAGGCGCTGTAGGCGCCCACGTTCGCCTTGCCGCTTAGACCCGCGACAGCTCCGATGTTGACGATTTTTCCGCGCCCCGCGGCGAGCATTTTCGGCACGACTGCCCGTGCGGTGTTGATCACCGATTTCGCGTTGAGATCGAGCATGAGCTCCCAGACGCTTTCAGGAGTCTCGTGCACCGGGTGCCCCATGCGGAAGCCTCCGGCGATATTGCACAGAACGTCGATCCTTGGGAATCGGACCGCCGCTACCGCCTGCGCCACCGACGCCGCGTCGAGCAGATCGGCGCGCACAAGGAGCTTGCGTTCATCGTCGCGCCCAAAGGCGGACCGCAAGACTTTGTCGTCGAGATCGATCAGGACCAGGGAGGCGCCCGCCGACGCGAAGGCCGCGGCGACTGCACGGCCTAGATTGCCCGCCGCGCCCGTGATCAGACAAGTTTTGCCTTCGAACGTCATGGCGCAGGCGGCGGGCGGGGGCCCGCCGGGCTAGGCGACCTTCTTCGAGTCTGCCTGGCCGGACTTCGCCCAGTATTCGGACGAAGCCTTCGCCTCGGCAAGCGCCTTGGCGTCCTCGAACCCCGGCGCCATCGACGCCGAAGTCCCGGCAAGCACCTGGTGGTGGTCGATATTGAGCAACCTCAGCCAGCTCTGCTGCCCCATGGTGAGCGCGATGAAGCAGCCCAGCTCGACCAGCTCGGGCTCGTTGAAGTGCCTGTGGAGCCGTTCCCAGAACGCATCATCGGTGTTCAGGTGCCAGGTGATTGCCTCGGCATACGCAAGCGCCGCCTTCTGCCGCTCGTCGTAATTGCCGGACTTCTCGAAGTTCAGCAGCTCCTTGACGTGGTCCTCCATGACGGCGCCGCTCGAGGCCGCTTTGATCGAGCGCTGATTGCCGCAGTATTCGCATTGAACGGAGCGCGATACGTAGAGCCGGCACAGCTCCTTGATGGAGTGATCACACACGCCGTTCTTGAAGATGTCGCGCCAGGAGTTGGCAAACGCCCAGAAGCATTCGGGCACATGCGCGCGCACCGCGGAGCTCTCCGGCCGCGGCGTGCCCTCTCGCTGGCAGCGCTCCATCTCCTTGCGCATTTCCGCGTCCATCTTGTCGAGCGGGACGTAGCTGATTCTCTGTTTTGCCATGGCATGTCCTCACCGGCCGCATTCGGCCGGTCCTCAAATCCGGTGGTTCGAAGTCTGCCTCTTCGGGGACGGGCTTGCAAGGCCGGCGCGGGCGGGATCCGATGGGCCGCCCTGCGCCGGCGCTCAGTGCTTTTTCGAAGGCGGCGTTTCGGCGGACTGTGTCTCGATCGCCTTGCCAGTCGGCCGTCGCATCGGCGATCGCCGGCGGCACGCCGGGCAACTGCTGCTGCGCTGGAGCCTCGAGCGCGGCGCTTACGGGACGTGCGCAGCCGGCTGAGGCATCACTGCGGCTTGATGCCCGCCGCCTTGATCACGCGCGCGTAAACGTCGATTTCGCTGCGCACGAAACGCGCGAATTCCTCCGGCGACATGTCCATGGTGTCGTTGCCGAGGTTGCCGAGCCTTTCGCGCACGCCCGGATCCGCGAGCGCCTTGCGCGTGTCCGCGGAGATCTTCGCGACGATATTCGCCGGCGTTCCCGCCGGCGCCCAGATGCCGAACCACAGGGGCGCATCCGCCCCCGCGACCCCCGCTTCGCCCGTTGTCGGAACCTCCGGCAACTGGCTGTTGCGCTTGGGCGTGCTCACGGCAAGCGGCCGGACCCTGCCGCCCTTGATGTGCGGAATCGCCGCCGAGATCGGCGCCCAGTAGCAATCCACCGACCCGCTCAACATCGCCTGGATCACTTCAGGCGTGCCCTTGAACGGGACCTGGGTGACGTTGATTCTCGCCGCGTCCACGAACTTCTCTGTGTTGAGGTGCGTGCCGCTGCCGATCCCGGCGTGGCCC
>DATHHZ010000282.1:0-9662 GCA_035316965.1 Burkholderiales bacterium
GCCTGATTGCCAAGGCCGCAGCGGATCTTCGCGCCGCGCAGAGACGCCGTGAGGCGATCGAATCGGAGGCTGACGTGGAGCTGCGGCGCTTGGTGGACGCGCTCTCTCAGCGCCGAGCCGCCCTTGAACGGTTCCGGCAAAATGTCGGCGAGCGCATCCCCGCGCTCAAACAGATGGCCGAAGACGCCTATCGGCTTGGTCGCGGTTCCCTCCTGGAATTGATCGACTCGGCGCGTTCGCGCCTGGACGCACGCCTGACTGAAGTCGACCTGCGCGCGGCAACCGTCGGACAGGAATTGCGGATTCTGGGACTGACCGGCAAGCTTGGCGGATAGGGCACGCAAGCTGCTGGCGTCTCGGCCAAAAAAAGTCTAGAATTCGCACCCTTGCTGCAACATTGCCCTGGGATAAAGACTGCATGCCGACCGTACGCGTCAAGGAAAACGAGCCCTTCGAGGTGGCGTTGCGCCGTTTCAAGCGGACCGTGGAAAAAACCGGGCTTCTCACCGAACTGCGCGCCCGCGAGTTCTACGAAAAGCCGACTGCCTACCGCAAGAGAAAGCTCGCCGCCGCCGTCAAGCGGCACTACAAGCGCCTGCGCAACCAGACGCTGCCGCCGAAACTTTATTGATCCGGACGGCGCTGCCGCCGGACCGACCCGGCGCGATGGAGTGGACAAAGCCGCTCGTCGCGCCGTTTCATTTTGAGGAGCCCCACCTTTGAGGAAACCGAGCCCATGTCGCTAAAGGCGAGCATCAGCGAAGACATGAAGGCAGCTATGAAAGCGAGAGAGGCGCAGCGGCTGTCGGCCATACGCTTGTTGCTCGCCGCGATCAAACAGCGCGAGGTGGACGAGAGAAAAGAGCTTTCGGACGCCGAGATTGCGCAGGAGGTCTCCACGGCAATCGCGCAGACGGGTGCAAAGGGCGTAGCCGACATGGGCAAAGTCATGGGGGCATTGAAAGGCAAGCTCGCGGGGCGCGCCGACATGGGAAAAATATCGTCGCTGGTGAAATCGAAGCTTGCCGGGTGAAGGGGATCTGAGGCTTGCGGCTTGCGCTTCGGAAAATTTCGCCTATAAAGGAAAGATGGTGAATAGGCACGGGCCCCGGCGGCCCATTCATCAAGGCGCGCTTGCTGGCGCGGCACTCCATCAGAGCGCATTCCGGCCGTGATACCGGATTCCTTCAAGCAAGAACTGCTCCATCGCGTCGATATCGTCGACGTGATAGAACGCTACGTCCCACTGAAGAAGAGCGGGGCGAACTATCTCGCCTGCTGCCCGTTCCACACCGAGAAGACGCCCTCGTTTACCGTCAGCCCGGCCAAGCAGTTCTATCACTGCTTCGGCTGCGGCGCGCACGGTAACGCCATTTCCTTCCTCATCGAATACCAGGGCCTTGGCTATATCGAAGCGGTGAAGGATCTCGCCGAATCGGTCGGCATGAAGATGCCGGAATTCGAGCCGCGGGTAAAGAAAACCGAATCCGGTCCCGATCTTTACGCCATCATGGAACGAGCCTGCGACTATTACCGCGAGCAACTCAAGAACGCACCGCGTGCGATCGAATATCTGAAGGGCCGAGGGCTCACCGGAAAAATTGCGGCGCGCTTCGGAATCGGTTATGCCCCCGATGGCTGGCAGAACCTTGAGAGCGTCTTCCCCGACTACGGCGACAAGGCGCTGAAGGAAGCGGGGCTGGTGGTCGACGGCGAGGGCAGACGGCGCTACGACCGGTTTCGCGACCGGATCATTTTCCCCATTCTCGATCAACGCGGGTCGGTGATCGCCTTCGGCGGCCGCGTGCTGGGCGAAGGGGAACCGAAGTACCTCAACTCGCCGGAGACTCCGCTCTTCGAGAAGGGGCGCGAGCTCTACGGCCTTGCCCAAGCGAGGTCGGCGATCCGCGCGGCAGGCCGCGCCATCGTGGTCGAAGGCTACATGGACGTGATGGCGCTCGCGCAGCACGGGATCGAATCCGCCGTCGCGACGCTCGGAACGGCCACTTCGGCCAGCCACGTGCAGAAGCTTCTGCGGCAGACCGACGAAGTCGTGTTCTGCTTCGACGGCGACGCGGCCGGGCGCAAGGCCGCCTGGCACGCGCTCGAGGTGAGCCTGCCCAATCTTGCCGATAACAAGGCGATGCGGTTCCTGTTCCTGCCGACAGAGCACGATCCCGATAGTTTCGTGCGGGAAAAGGGTAAAGAAGCGTTCGAGAAAAAGCTGGAGACCGCCCGGCCGCTGTCGGAGTTCTTTCTGGACGAACTCAAGGCGCGTGGTGATATGAAAACGCTCGAGGGTCGCTCGCGGCTCGTGCACGAGGCGAAACCCCTCCTGAAGCAGATTTCGGCCCGGGCGTTGCAGCTGCAGCTCCTTAAAGCGCTTGCCGACGCCGCTGGCATGACCCAAGAGGAGACCGCACGGCTCACTGAGACCCGAACGGCAAGCGGCTACGGCGCAAGGCCCGCTCCGGCTCGCGGAATCGACCGCGCGGCGCAGGCCCCGGTGCTGGGCCTAGTCCGCAACCTGCTGCAATGGTTGATTTCCAGGCCAGGGCTCGCGAAGGAACTTTCTTTGGAGCTGGTGGACCAAAGCTCGCCCGAGGCTCGCGGTCTGGTTGCCGTTGCCGAATTCTGCCGCGAAAATCCGGGGGTGGAAGCGAATATCGTCGTCGACCATTTCCAGGGAACCGAATTCCAAAGACTCCTCGAATCAGGCCAAGCCGCCTTGTTGGATACGAAGCTCGAACCGGAACAGATAGAAGTGGATTTCCGCAACGCGCTTGTACTCTTGCAGGACAAGCGACGGCATCAGCGGTTCGAAGCCCTGAGGGTGAAGCAAGACCGCTCGCCGGAAGAAGAAACCGAAATGCTTCGCCTGCTCCGGGAACGCAATCAGGTCCCGGCGAGTCCATCAAATAATGCTATAATTTCAGGTTCCCGTTCGACACCATGAAGGTAGAGAAACTGTGGCAAATCAGAAGCTTAACGTAAAAGCGCGCGCAAAAGCCATGGCAAGGCTCAGAGCGCAGAAAGCCAAGACCGCCCAGCGGCTGCGGGCGCAGAAAGAGCGCCTGCGGGCACGCAAGGCGCTGGAGCTCGCGCGTGCCAAGGCCGCCAAGGAAAAAGAGAGGCTTCGCAGGAAGAAAGAGAAGGAAGCGGCGCGGGCGAAGGCCGCAAAGGAGAAGGAGCGTGCCCGGCTCAAGACTGCAAAGGAGAGGCAACGGGCGCGCAAGGCCCTAGAGCTGCAAAGGAGGCGCGATCGGGCTGCAAAGGATAGGTTGCGCCTTAAGGCTGCCAGAGAAAAACAGCGGGAGCGTGAGCGCAGCGCGCGCGAAAAAGCCAAGGCGAAGGAGCTCGCCGCGCGCGAGAAGGCGAAAGCCAAGGAGCTCGCTGCGCTGGAGAAGGCGAAGACGAAGGAAGCGGCGCTCCTTGCCAAGCAGAAGGAAAAGGAGCTCAAGGCCCAGCTCAAGCTTCAGGCGCAAGAGCTCCTCAAACGGCGCAAGGCCGGGCGGCCGCGTCGCAACGCCGAGGCCGAACGCGCGCTGCTGCTGCGCGCGGAGGCCCGGCCCGAGGACGCCGAAGCTCGCCGCACTCGCCTGAAGAACCTAATCAAGCTCGGAAAAGAGCGCGGCTTCCTCACTTACGCCGAGATCAACGACCACCTGCCCGACGACATGGTGGATGCCGAGCAGATCGAGGCCATCATCTCGACGTTCAACGACATGGGCATCCAGGTCTACGACGAGGCTCCGGACGCGGACACGCTGCTCATTTCCGAGACCGCGCCGGCAGGGGTGCCGGACGAAGACGCGGAGGAAGAGGCGGAAGCGGCGCTCTCCACGGTCGACCCCGAATTCGGCCGCACTACCGACCCGGTGCGCATGTACATGCGCGAAATGGGATCGGTCGAGCTCCTCACGCGCGAAGGCGAGATCGAGATCGCGAAGAGGATCGAAGATGGCCTGAAGCACATGATCCAGGCGATCTCGGCCTGCCCGACAACCATCGCAGAAATCCTCGACCTGTCCGGCAGAGTCTCCCGCGACGAGATGCGCATCGACGAACTGGTCGACGGGCTGATCGACCCTAACGCGAAAGACGAGCCGATCCACGAGCTCGCCGACGACGTCGAGCCCGAGGAAGAGGAAGAAACCGATGGTGAGGACGAGAGCGCCGCGCTTTCGGCCACCCTGCTGCGGCTGAAGGAAGACGCGCTCGCGCGCTTTGCCAAGATTCACCGCCTCTACGAGAAGATGAAGCGGGCCCTGGCCGAGCATGGCCACCGCAGCAAGGAATACATCAGGGTGCGCGACCATATCGGCGGCGAGCTGATGAACATCCGCTTCACTGCGCGCATCATCGAGAAGTTATGCGACAGCCTGCGCGGGATGGTGGACGAGGTGCGCAGCCACGAGCGCGAGATCATGAACCTGTGCGTCAACAAGGGCGGCATGCTGCGGCCCCATTTCATCAAGGAGTTTCCCGGCAGCGAGACGAACATGCGCTGGGTAAAGAACGAGATTGCAGCCGGGCGGCCCTGGAGCAACCTGCTGTCGCGCTTCGAGCCGAACATCCTCGAGCAACAGCAGAAGCTGCTCACGATCCAGAAGCGGATCGGCATTCCCCTGAAAGACCTCAAGGACATCAACAAGCAGATGTCAACGGGCGAGGCGAAGGCCCGCCGCGCGAAGCGCGAAATGACGGAAGCAAATCTGCGGCTGGTGATCTCGATCGCGAAGAAGTATACCAACCGCGGCCTGCAGTTCCTCGACCTGATCCAGGAGGGAAACATCGGCCTGATGAAGGCGGTGGACAAGTTCGAATACCGCCGGGGCTACAAGTTCTCGACTTACGCCACGTGGTGGATCCGGCAGGCGATCACGCGCTCGATCGCCGACCAGGCCCGAACCATCCGCATTCCGGTGCACATGATCGAGACCATCAACAAGATGAACAGGATCTCCCGTCAGATCCTTCAGGAGACCGGGCAGGAACCGGATCCCGCGACGCTCGCCCAGAAGATGGAGATGCCCGAGGACAAGATCCGCAAGATTCTCAAGATTTCCAAGGAGCCGATTTCGATGGAGACGCCGATCGGCGACGACGACGACTCGCATCTGGGGGACTTCATCGAGGACCAGGCAACGCTCGCACCGAACGATGCAGCGATGTACGCATCCTTGCGGGAGGTCACCAAGGACGTTCTGGATTCCCTCACGCCGCGCGAAGCCAAAGTGCTGCGCATGCGCTTCGGCATCGAAATGAACACCGACCACACCCTGGAGGAGGTCGGCAAGCAGTTCGACGTGACTCGCGAGCGCATCAGGCAGATCGAGGCGAAGGCGTTGCGCAAGCTTCGCCACCCGTCCCGCTCGGAACGGCTGAAAAGTTTCCTGGACAACAATTGATAGTTGCGGACAGCGAGGAGGGGAGGACCCCTCCGCATCGATTTGGAACCCGCCGCAATATCCCTCGCGTTGCAGGGGACGCCGCGCGCCGCTGAACGCTCGGTCAGATAATAATAACGCTGGTAGAAAACGGCGAGATGGTTCAGCGGGCCTGTAGCTCAGCTGGTTAGAGCAGAGGACTCATAATCCTTTGGTCCCTGGTTCGAATCCAGGCGGGCCCACTCAGAATGGGTAAGCAGTATTGGAGGAGGGAATGGTAAAGCGATTCTTGTTTTTCGCCGCGGTCGCGGCGATTGCGACGCTGGCTCACGCTGCGACAATGGAAGACGAAGTGCGCACCGTCTTCGACAAGTACATAGCAATCCAAAACGCGCATGATTTGAAGTCGATGCGAAGCCTTTTGGCGGACTCCCCGGACCTTCTCTGGATCAGCCGAGGCAAACCTATCTGGGGCCGGGAGGCCGCGCTCAAGAGCCTCGAGGAGCGTTACAGGGGCACTTGGCGCATCGACTTCGACAGGAAAGAACTGCGAATCATTTCGGTCAGCAGGCGCGTGGCGCAAGTCTACGCGCCGACGCAACTCACCGTCGGAGATCCAGGCGCCGACCCCGCCAAGGCTCGTCTTTACATCAACCTGGTGATGGTCAAGAAGCCCGAGGGGTGGCAGATAGTGAGCATCCTGCCCATCCTCGTCCCTCCGCAGTAGCGGCCGCTTTTTCGCGCGTGCCTTGTCCATTCCGTGAGGAAGGAGATTGTATGAGCAGCACAATCTACGAACTGCACGGCCAGGTCGCCGTGATCACCATGAACAACCCGCCCGTCAACGGCCTGGGTTTCGATCTGCGGCGCGACATCGTGGAAGGGCTTGCGCGCGCGGATGCCGATGCGAACGTCGAGGTCGTGGTGCTGATCGGAAGCGCTCGCGCGTTCTCCGGCGGGGCGGATATCCGGGAGTTCGGCTCGCCCAAGGCGACTGCGGAACCCAACCTCAATACCGTGATCCGCTGGCTGGAAAACGCGAGGAAACCCGTCGTTGCGGCGATCGGCGGCGCCTGCATGGGCGGCGGGCTGGAGCTGGCCATGGGCTGCCACTTCCGCGTGGCCGCCAAGGGCGCGCAGATCGCCCTGCCCGAGGTGAAACTGGGGCTGATGCCAGGCGCGGGCGGTACGCAGCGCCTACCCCGGCTCATCGGCGCCGAGGCGGCGCTCGACATGATCGTTTCCGGCAACCCCGTGCCTTCGGAGCAGCTCAAGGACAGCGCGCTCTTCGATGAGCTGGTCGAGCATGATCTGTTGCCGGGCGCCATCGCGTTCGCAAAGAGGGTCGTCGCGGAAGGGCGCCCTTTGAAGCGCGCGCGCGATATGAAAATAAGTCTCGCCAACGCGGAAGGGTTCTTCCAGGTGGCTCGCGATACGGTCCGCGCGGCGGCGAAAAATTTCCCCGCGCCGCTCAAATGCGTCGACGCCGTCCAGGCCGCCGTCACCATGCCATTTGAGGAGGGAGTACGCTTCGAGCGTGAGTCGTTCCTGCAGTTGATGCAGACCGCGGAATCACGCGCGCTGCGCCATGCTTTCTTCGGCGAACGGGCGGCAGCGAAGATTCCCGATGTTCCGGAGGACACGCCGCTGCGCAAGATCGAGAAGATGGCGGTCATCGGCGCGGGCACCATGGGCGGGGGCATCACGATGAATTTCCTCAGCGCCGGCATTCCCGTCACCTTGTTGGAAGTGAAGCAGGAGGCGCTCGAGAAGGGAATTGCGACCATCCGCGGGAACTACGAATCGAGCGCCAAGAAGGGAAGGCTCACCGCGCGGCAGGTCGAGGAGCGCATGGCGCTCCTCAAGCCGACCCTCTCCTACGATGATCTGAAGGACGCCGACATGGCGATCGAGGCGGTGTTCGAAGACATCGCGGTCAAGGAAGCGGTGTTCAGGCGATTGGACGAGGTGATGAAGTCGGGCGCCATTCTCGCGTCCAACACCTCCACGCTGGATGTGAACAAGATCGCAGACTTCACCAGGCGACCCCAAGACGTAGTCGGCACGCACTTCTTCAGTCCTGCCAACGTGATGAAGCTCCTCGAGGTCGTGCGCGGCGGGAAGACCGCCAAAGACGTGCTCGCCACGGTGATGAGCCTGGCGAAGAGAATCAAGAAGACCGCGGTGGTCTCGGGCGTATGCGATGGCTTCATCGGCAACCGCATGGTCGAGCAGTACATCCGCCAGGCATTGTTCCTGTTGGAGGAAGGGGCCACGCCCAGCCAGGTGGACCGCGCGGTGGAAAGCTGGGGCATGGCGATGGGCCCCTTCCGCATGTCAGACCTGGCGGGCAACGACATCGGCTGGGCCATTCGCAAGCGGCGCTACCGCGAGCGGCCCAACTTTAAGTACTCGAAAATCGCCGATCGCCTGTGCGAACAGGGTCGCTTCGGCCAGAAGACGGGACTGGGCTGGTATCGTTACGAGGGCGGCCGTCGCGACGCGGTTCCGGACCCCGCGGTCGAGCAGATGATCGTCGACTACGGCAGGGAGATCGGAGCGCAGCGCCGCAGGATCGACGATGAGGAAATCGTGCATCGCTTGATCTTTGCGCTGGTCAACGAGGGGTCGGCGATCCTGCAGGAAGGCATTTCATCGCGCGCTTCCGACATCGACATGGTCTACCTGACCGGTTACGGTTTTCCCCGGCACCGGGGCGGGCCGATGCTCTATGCCGACGAGGTGGGACTGCACAAGGTCGTCGACGGCATGAAGCGCTTCGCCGCCAATCCCCACGGGGATCCGGATTTCTGGAAACCCGCGCCTCTGCTGGCGAAGCTGGCGAGCGAAGGAAAGAGTTTCAACTAGGCCGGACGATCCCGCAGCGCCATTGGCTATTCCACCTTTGCGCCCGAAGCTTTCACTACCTTGCCCCACTTCACGACTTCATTGTGGATGAAGGCGCCGAATTCCTCGGGCGTCCACGACCTTGCCAGGGCGCCTTGCTGGGCGAGCTTCTCCTTCACGTCGGCTTGTGCGAGCGCCTTGTTCACTTCGCCGTTGATGCGCATGACGACCTCCCGCGGCGTGCCTCCAGGCGCGACGATCCCGAACCATGCGGTCGCCTCGTAGCCGGGCACCGTTTCCTGCACGGTAGGCACGTCGGGCAGCCCCGGATAACGCACGCTCGTGGTCACCGCCAAGGCACGCAGCTTGCCGCTCCGGATAAGGCCGATCGAGGACGTTAGGTTGTCGAACATCACGTCGACCTGCCCGCCCATGAGATCGGCCAGCGCGGGGCCGCTGCCCTTGTAGGGGATGTGCACGATGTTGACTCCGGTGAGCATCTTGAACATCTCGGCGGACATGTGGATCGAGGTGCCGCTGCCGGAGGATGCGAAATTGATCTTTCCAGGCGTGCTCCTCGCGAGCGCGATGAACTCGGCGACCGAATTCGCGGGCACCGACGGATTGACGATCATCACGTTCGGTACGAGGGCGATCATTGCGACCGGAATCAGGTCCTTCTCCAGACCGTAATTCAGCTTCTCGTACAAAGTCGCGCTGATCGATTGCGCCACGGTCAGTTGCAAAATCGTGTACCCGTCCGGAGCGGATTTCGCCACGAACTCCGTGCCGACGTTGCCGGCTGCGCCGGGGCGGTTCTCGACGACCACCGACTGGCCGAGCGGCCCGCTGAGTTTTTCTGCCATGATGCGCGCAAGGATATCGGTCGCCCCGGCAGGCGGGAACGGAACCACGTAGCGGACGGGCTTGGCCGGCCAGGTTTGGGCCTGGGCCACCGCCGCGGCAAGAGACGCAACGAAAAACGCGAAGGCGATGCGGGCGAACATGACTCCTCCTCCGAGAGATTCTCGGAGGGTATTCTACGATGACTGTCGCTGCCGCCGATTTGGTGTAAGGTTTCGGATGACATGGAGGTCGAAATCATGACGACGCCTATTCGGTTCGTGTTGGTAGGAGCCGCAGTCTTGCTTGTCGCGCCCGTGTGGGCCCAGGACGCCGCCAAGACCTCACCCGCCAGGGTCGTGACCAAGACGCTGGTGGTTTCGGAAGCGCAGAAGGAATGCCTTTCCCTCAACAACAGGCAGCGGCTCCACTACAAGTTTCGCGCCGACGGGCCGCTGAACTTCAAGGTCTCGCACCAGGAGGAAAAGGAAATCATCGACTTCAAGCGCGACGGGACCGACAGCGCGTCGGGCAGTTTCGTCCCGCGCAAGGCGGGCGATCATTGTCTCGTCTGGTCCAATA
>DATHHZ010000283.1:0-3576 GCA_035316965.1 Burkholderiales bacterium
GGCCTACCGGCAGCTGCCGATGGTGGTGGCGCTGCCCTCGAACGAAGAGGAGGTGCAGCAGGTGCTGCGCACCTGCCACGAGCTAAAAGTGCCGGTGGTCGCGCGCGGCGCAGGCACCGGCCTTTCCGGCGGGGCGCTCCCCATGGGGGACGGAGTGCTGCTGTCGCTTGCGAAAATGCGGCGCATCCTCGCGCTCGACCCGGTGGCGCGCACGGCGCGCGTGCAGCCCGGGGTCACCAATCTCGCGATCTCGGATGCGGCGGCGCCCTGCGGTCTTTTCTATGCGCCCGATCCCTCCTCGCAGATCGCCTGCTCGATCGGCGGCAACGTCGCCGAGAACTCGGGCGGCGTGCACTGCCTGAAATACGGCCTCACGCTGCACAACGTCCTGCGCGTGCGCGCGGTCACGATCGAGGGCGAGATCGTGGAGTTCGGCAGCGAAGCGCTCGACTCACCCGGGCTCGATACTCTCGCGCTCATGATCGGGTCGGAGGGCATGCTCGCGGTCGCGACCGAGATCACGGTGAAGCTATTGCCCCGCCCGGAGACGGCGCGCGTCATCCTCGCCTCGTTCGACGACGTGGAGAAGGCGGGCAACGCCGTGGCCGACGTCATCGCGGCGGGCGTCGTGCCTTCGGGCTTGGAGATGATGGACCGGCCGGCCGCGCGCGCGGTGGAGGAGTTCGTGCACGCCGGCTACGATCTGGAGGCCGCGGCGCTTCTGCTTTGCGAGGCGGACGGCACGCCCGAGGAAGTCGAGGCGGACGTCGCCGGCATGACGGAGGTGCTGCGGCGCGCCGGCGCGACCGCGATCCGCGTCTCCAACTCCGAGGAGGAGCGCCAGAAGTTCTGGGCCGGCCGCAAGGCCGCTTTCCCGGCGGTGGGCCGCATTTCGCCCGACTACTACTGCATGGACGGGACCATTCCGCGAAAGAAATTAGGCGAGATCCTGAAATTCATCGCCGCGATGGAGAAGAAGTACGGCCTGCGCTGTCCCAACGTGTTTCACGCCGGCGACGGCAACCTGCACCCGCTGATTCTTTTCGATGCGAACGATCCCGACCAGCTCGAGCGCACTGAGCTCTTCGCGGGCGAAGTGCTGGAGAAATGCGTCGAGGTCGGCGGCACCATCACCGGCGAGCACGGCGTGGGCGTGGAGAAGATCAACCAGATGTGCGTCCAGTTCGCCGCAGCCGAGATCGAGCGCTTCCAGGGCGTGAAGCGCGCTTTCGATTCAGAGGGTCTCCTCAATCCCGGCAAGAACATCCCGACCCTGCACCGCTGCGCCGAGTTCGGCCGCATGCGCGCGAGCGGCGGAAAGCTGCCGCATCCGGAGCTGCCGCGGTTTTGAGAACGAGCGGTATGGCCGAGCGCATCGCGCGCGCGCTGATCGTTGCAGTTGCTGGCGCCGCTGCTGCGCTCGGCAGCGGATCTGGATTCGCGATCGTGGACGAGATCCAGGTCTACACAGACGATCTCGACAAGCGCGGCGAGAGGGGCCTCGAGCTGCACGTTAACACCACGCCGCGCGGCCGCAAAACGCCCAACTACGACGGCGATCTGCCGCCGCATCACGGCGTGCGCGTCACGCCCGAGTTTTCCTGGGGGCTCGGCAACGATTTCGACGCGGGCCTGTATTTTCCGAGTGCGACCGATTCCCACGGACATTTCTACCTCGCCGGGATCAAGCCGCGGCTGAAGTGGCTGCCCGTGCACGGGAGCGAAGAGGAGGGCGGCTGGTATTTCGGCGCGAACCTCGAGCTCGACCGGCTCACCAAGAAGTTTTCCGACTCGCCCTGGAGCACGGAACTGCGAATCATCGGCGGCTACCGCGCGAAGGACTGGCTGATCGGCATGAACCCGATCCTCGACTGGGGGCTCTCCAGGGGCTATCGCGGCAGCCCGGACGTCATCCTCGCCTGGAAGGCCGTGCACGGCGTCGGGCGGGGCTTGTCGCTCGGCGCGGAGTACTACAACGGGATCGGTACGCTCGCGGACCGCTTGCCGCGAGCGGAGCAGGAGCGCACGCTGTACTTCATCGTGGAATACGAGACAAAGTCGTGGTCGGTCAATTTCGGGATCGGCCACGGCCTCACGCCGGCGACGGACGACTGGACGGCCAAGGCGATACTCGGGTTGTCTTTCGACTGATCATGGAATCGGTTGTGAGGGACTGGTCGCAGAAGATTCGCGCCTCAGCGGTGTCGAAGCGTCCGTTCAGATTGCGCGGCGGCGGCAGCAAGGACTTCTACGGCCAGGCGCTCGAAGGGGAAGTGTTCGACACCCGCGCTTACGCGGGCATCGTCGCCTACGAGCCCTCGGAGCTGGTGATCACCGCGCGCTGCGGCGCGAAGCTCGACGAAATCGAAACTGCGATGAGCGAGTACCGCCAGATGCTCGCTTTCGAGCCGCCGCATTTCGCTCAGTTTGGTTCAGGTGCGACGCTCGGCGGCGTGATCGCGGCCGGGCTTTCGGGGCCGCGCCGCCAGGCGGCGGGCGCGCTGCGCGATTTCGTGCTGGGCGTGAAAATCATGGACGGGCGCGGCGAGGTGCTCGCCTTCGGCGGGCAGGTCATGAAAAACGTCGCCGGCTACGACGTCTCGCGCCTGATGGCGGGGGCGCTCGGCACGCTCGGCATCGTCCTGGAAGTCTCGCTCAAGGCTATGCCGCTCCCCGCGGCCGAGGCAACGCTCAGGCTCGAACTGCCCGAGGACAAGGCGATCGAAACGCTCAACAAGTGGGGCGGCAAGCCCCTGCCGATCAGCGCGAGCGCCTGGACCGGAGGCGAGCTGGGAGTGCGCCTCTCGGGCGCGGCTGCCGCGGTAGCCGCCGCGCGGGAAAAAATCGGCGGCGAGCTCGTCGACGCCGCGCAAGGCGAACGCTTCTGGACGGGCATCCGCGAGCAGACCGATCCGTTTTTCAGGAACGACGTGCCGCTGTGGCGCATTTCGGTTCCGTCGACCGCGCCGCCCCTCAAGCTTCCCGGGGAGCCGCTCATCGAGTGGGGCGGGGCGCTGCGCTGGCTTTGCTCGCGCGCCGACGCGCGCACCGTCCGTGATGCGGCGAAGCGGGCGCGGGGCCACGCCACGCTGTTTCGCGGCGGCGACAAGTCGGTCGGCGTTTTTCAGCCGCTCGCCCCGGCGCTCATGAAGATCCATAAAGAGCTCAAGCGCGAGTTCGATCCGCACGGAATTTTCAACCGCGGCCGCATGTATCCTGAGCTATGACGGAAATTCGCTGATGCAGACCGCTCTGGCCGATTTCATCCGCGACACGCCCGAAGGGCGCGAAGCCGACGCCATCCTGCGGAAGTGCGTGCACTGCGGCTTTTGCACCGCGACCTGTCCGACCTATCTGCTTCTCGGCGACGAGAACGATGGCCCGCGCGGTCGCATCTACCTCATAAAGCAGGCGCTCGAGGGGCAGGAGATCACCGACAAGACTCGCCTGCACCTCGACCGCTGTCTCACCTGCCGCGCCTGCGAGACGACCTGCCCGTCGGGCGTGCAGTACGGACGCCTGCTCGATATCGGACGTAAGCTGGTCGAGGAAAAAACGGCGCGGCCCGCGTGGGAA
>DATHHZ010000284.1:0-2152 GCA_035316965.1 Burkholderiales bacterium
CATGAGCGCGATGCGCTCGGGCGCGACGCGCGGATGGCCCTTCAGGAAATCGAGCGCCGCATCGATCACCGCGGCGACCTCGGGATCGGGCAGGACCACGCGCGCTTTGCCGCTGCGCAGCGCCGCATCGTCGCCTTTCCAACGCGAGAAGAGATTCGGCGCAAGCGCCACGTAGCCGTCCCGCGCGAGGCGCTGCGCCAAGTCGAGCGTGTGCTGCACCAAGCCGTAGCGCTCGTGCAGGATGACGACGGCCCCCGCCGGCGATTCGCTTCGCGGCAAGTAGAGAAAGCCATCGCAGTCCCCGCCAAAGCGCAGCTTGTGCGGGTCCCGAGCCATGCTTATTTTTGCCCTTTCAGGAAGAGCGTCTGCCAGCGTTTTTCCCAGGTGTCCCACTCGTCGACGACCGGCGCGAGGTCGACGATGCGGAAATTGCGCTGGTTGAACGAGCTCTCAACCTTGCGATTCACCGGCACGCGGCTTGCGGCCATGATGAAGCGCTGGCCTTCGGGCGATAGCACGAAATCCACGAAGAGCAGCGCCGCGTGCGGGTGCGGCGCCTGTTTCGCCACGCCGATGCCGTCGGCCCGGCCGAATGCGGGCGGCAGCGGCTTCCAGTCGATCGGCGCGCCCCGCTCCTTCAGCTTGTCCACCGCCTGATTGTAGAGCGTCAGCACCACCGGGATCTCGCCGGCGGCGACGAGCTCGGTCATGAGCGTGTGGCCGCTGCGGATCTGCGGCTTCATCGCCGCCAGTTTCTGGAAATAGGCGAGGCCTTTTTCCTCGCCCATCGCCTTGGCCACCGCCGCGAACCAGATGATGTCGGAAGCCTCGATCCCGAAATTGCCGCTCCACCTGGGCTGGAGCAGGTCTTCATAGGACTTAGGAACGTCCTCCGGCTTGACGAGCTTCGTGTTGTAGCCCATGACGAAGAAGAGCAGATTGTCCGGCGCGTAATAGCCGTGGCGCGGGAAGGCCTCCGGTGGAATGTCGCCGAACGCCGGGCTCCAGAATTTCTCGAGCAGCGCTTCGCGGTGCAGGATCTCCATGCCGTGCCCGCTTCCTTCGTAGACGTCGACCGCCGATTTGCCCGCGCGCGCCTCGGCGAGTGCGCGCTGCACGAGCTTCTGGTTGATGCCGCGCCACATCCTCACCTTGATGCCGTATTTTTCCTCGAACGCCGCGATCATCGGGGTCGCGTCTTCCGGCGTCATGGTGGTGTACAGGCTGAGGCCGCCTTCTTTCTTTGCCCGCGAGACGAGCCTCTGCGCGCGGTCCGCGCCCTGATAGAGATAGATCTCGCGGTTAGCCGCCTGCCGGTCCTGCGCGTACGTCCCCGGGACTGCGAACGCGGCGAGGGCGAAGGTCAGGACGCGGGACATCCGAAGCTACTTGCCCGACGGCCCTACGGCCGCCAGCAGCCGTTTCACGAATTCGTCGATCGCCCTGCGCTCGATCCAGCGCACGACCGCCACGATGTCGTGGTCCGGATCGACGTACACGATGTTGGTGCCGTTCCCGATGTGCGCGAAAGCACTCGCCGGCGCGCTCGGAAAGAGCTTCTTGTCCCTGTTGTTGTACCAGTTCATGAAGCCGTAGCCCGGCTCGGCCGACGTCGGCGTGAGCGCCCACTCGACCCACTGGCTCGAGAGCAGCTGGCGGTCCTTCCACTTGCCGCGGCGCAGGGTGAGATAGCCGAACCGGGCCATGTCGTAGGCGTTGATGAACATGCCGCCGCCCCAGTGACCGCCTCCGGTCACCGACTGCACGGCGCCGCCGTCGAGCACGATCCACGAATTCTCGTAGCCGAACCAGCGCCAGGTGTTCGAGGCGCCGATCGGATCCATGATGACTTCCTTCAGCACCTGAGGGAGCGGACGCCGCCAGATGTTGAGCGCCGCGAGCGCGAGCACGTTGACGCGAACGTCGTTGTACTTGTAGACCGTTCCCGCCTTGTTGCGCGGCCGCGTCAGCCATTCGGCGGGCTTGTCGCTCGGACGATCCGCCCAGTCGGGCTTGCCCCACAACGTGCCTTCCCAATCGCTCGTCTGCCGCAGCAGATGATTCCAGGTGATGGTGCGGTTGTGCGGGGTGTCGAACAGGAGCACGAAATCGGAACGCCCGAGGCGGTCGGACTTGTTGCCGGCGGGAGCCG
>DATHHZ010000285.1:0-2201 GCA_035316965.1 Burkholderiales bacterium
CCTTTTCGGACACGAGATACTCCTCGGCGAAGATCTGCGGCGAAGACCTTGGATCGACGAAGTTCTTCGCGTCATCGCGCATCGCTGCGGTCCCAGGCCCCGACATCGTCGCGCGGGCGTCCTCGAGGCTCCTGAAATAAAGCGCCACCATGCCGTCGAACGGCGGCTCTGTCGCACCCAGGGCGACCTCGCCGGTGGCGATGCTCGCCACGACCTTTTGCAACGGGGTGGTCTCGATTGCGCGCCGCTCATGCACGGCGTGCCGGGTGAGCCAGTAGTCCTTGAATTGGGCGAGCGTCAGGTCCGCCCGCCGCTTCACCAGGCGGATGATCTTGACCCTCTCGGCTTTACGCATGATCTATCTCGGCTCTTCATCCCCCGGCGGCGACGGCGCGCCGGCGGGCGGCTTTCTCCGACAAGAAAAGGGCCACGGCTAGGCCTATCCCGGCTGCGTTGATCCACCGCTCCGCCCCGAATGCGCCGGCGGGCATGAAAATGCCGATCCCGGTGACGCAGTAATAAATACGCGCCGTCCACCCGAGCGGGCGCACCGAATAGCCCATCATCGCAGCCGAGATGAACCAGACTCCCAGGACCGCCAGCGCAAAATCCGTGGCGATCGAAATCGGGTCGCCCTTCAAAAGCAGCGTGCCCGAGAACACGAAGAGGAAGGGGATCACGAAAAGCGTCCAGCCGAAGGCCATGGCCGTCCAACCGGTGCGGTTGGGATCCGCGCCCGCTAGATTCGCCGCGACGAAGGCAGCGATCGCCACCGGCGGCGAGATCATCGACAGGCACCCGTAGTACATGATGAACATGTGCGCGGCCATCGGGGCTATGCCCATCTTGACGAGCGCCGGGGCCACCAGCGTCGCGAGCACGATGTAGACGCCCACGGTCGGCAGCCCCAGCCCCAGGATGATGTTGGCGATGGCCGATAGCACGAGCAGCGCGACGAGACTTCCGCCCGCGAGAAGTATCAGCACGAGCGTCAGCGTGAATCCCACTCCCGAGTAGTTGAGCGCGCCGATCATGATCCCGGCCGCAGCGCCGAGCATGAAGAGATCGAGCACCGAGGTTCCCGCGTCGCGCAGCATCGCGTAGAGATCGCGAAAGCCGATGCGCTTGCCCTGGAACGGAAAGACAACCCCGAGAACGAGCACGATCGCGGTCGCCACCAGCCCAGCCATCTCCGGTTCGTAGTTCAGTCCGAACAGGGCGTAGACCAGCGCCACGAGCGGCAGCAGGAAATACCAGCCCTCCCCGAGGACCTTGCCGAGCCGCGGGATCTCCTCCTTGGGCATCGGCAGGATCCTACTGCGCGCCGCCTCCAGGTCCACCTGGATGAAGAGCGCGACATAAAAAAGGAGCGCGGGTATGACCGCAGCCAAGGCGACTTCGTAGAAAGGCACCTGGAGGAACTCGGCCATGATGAAGGCCGCGATCCCCATGACTGGAGGCGTGATCTGGCCCCCCGTCGAGGCGCACGCTTCGATCGCGGCGGCGAGATGCGGCCGGAACCCCGCGCGCTTCATCAGCGGAATCGTCACCGTGCCCACCGTCATGACGTTCGAGACGATGTTGCCGGAGATCGATCCGAACAAGGACGAGCCCACGATCGCGATCTTGGCCGGCCCGCCGCGGTACTTCCCCATCAACGCCATCGCGATTCCGGTAAAAAAGGTCGAGCCGCCCGCCTTGAGGAGCGCCTGGCCGAAAAAAACGTATACCACCACGACAGTCGCGATGATCTTGATCGCGATGCCGAGAATCGCGCTCGAATCCCACACCAGGTAATAGGCCAGGCGCGGCAGCGGTATCGAGCGCGCGGCGAACTCCCCGGGCAGGGCTCCCCCGAACATCGCGAGCGCGATGAAAGCGAGGGTGGTGTAGAAAAGCGCCGGGCCGGAAGTGCGGCGCAGCCCTTCGAGGAAAAGCACGATCAGCGCGCCGGCGGCGAGAAGTCCGTCCCAGGGTTGCTTCGAGGTGAGCTCGGAGAGGCTCGCATAACGAATCGCCAGGTAAGCCGACGCGACGAAGCCGATGATCGCCGCGGCGAGGTCGTACCAGGGTACCTTGCCGGTCCGCCCTCGCTCGCCGCGGGCCGACACATGCAGGAACACCAGGGGCGTGGCGATCGCGAGCAGGCCGGCCAGAACCTGCTCGGTGTAGAGCGAGAGTCCCGCCATCCGGAACAGATC
>DATHHZ010000286.1:0-11334 GCA_035316965.1 Burkholderiales bacterium
GTTCGAGGTCTTTCTGCTTGGGGCCCCGCCAGGCGGCGCCCATGCAAAAACGCGTGGCTCCGTTCTGCTTCGCCGCACGTGCCGCTGCGAGCACCGTCTCGAGCGGAACGAGCGGTTCGTTTTCGACCCCGGTGCGATAGCGCGCCGATTGCGGGCAGTAGGCACAATCCTCGGGGCACCCTCCAGTCTTGATCGAGAGCAGTGTGGACAGCTGCACAGTGTTGGCGTCGAAGTGCAGGCGATGCACGGTCTGCGCGCGGTGGAGAAGATCGTTGAAGGGGAGCTCGAAGAGCGCCTGGACGGCTTCGCGAGTCCACCCGTCCTCGATCCGCGATTCCGTGCGAGCGCCGTGAACCGGGGTGCCGACTTGTCCGTTATGGGAAATCATGTTGCGTATCTGCACGGCACGATCATCGGGTTAAGCCGAAAAGTTGTCAAATCATGCTGTCCGCTCTATTCAACACCTGCGTAAGAAACGTCCATGCCTGGGCCGGACAAGACTGCCTGCTATGCGGGGAGGAAAGCGGTCGGGAGCTGCTTTGCGCGGCTTGCATCGCCGAGTTGCCCGCGCTCCCCGAGTCCTGCCCCCGGTGCGCCCTTCCCAGCCCCGCAGCGGCGGTGTGCGGGAGCTGCCTCAACCGCCCTCCGTACTTCGACGCAACGCTCGCATTGTGGCTCTACAAATTTCCGTGCGACGGGCTCGTGCAGGCGCTCAAGTATCGCGCCCGGCTCGCGCTTGCCGGATTCTTCGCGCGCAGCCTCTCGTCCCTGTCGCTGCCCGAGGTCGATCTGATCGTGCCAATGCCGCTGCACCCCAAGCGCCTCGCCGAGCGCGGATTCAATCAGGCCCTCGAGATCGCCCGCGGCGTCGCGCGGCACCTGGGCAGACCGATCGAGCCGCGCGGCGTGCTGCGCGTGAAGGACACGCCGCCGCAGACGGAGCTTCCTTACGAGGAGCGCGCGAAGAACGTGCGCGGGGCGTTCCTGTGCAAGCTCGATCTCTCGGGAGCGAGCGTCGCCGTGCTGGACGATGTCATGACGACCGGCGCGACCTTGAACGAGCTCGCGCGGGCGCTCAAGCGCGCAGGCGCGACGAGAGTCGAGAACTTGGTGATTGCGCGCACGGTCCCTCGCTGATCAGGCAATCGCCGAGTGAGCATGGGCATCCTCCCGGCCGGGGCCTAACACGTACCGATGTTCAGCCATGGTTCCACGGAGGTCGGCTTGATGCAACAGAAGCTTGGGCGTAGCCTGCCGGGACTAGGCCCCGCTTCCGGGGTTTTACAATGCCCCGCTTAGGGGGTCGATTTCTCGTTGGGCTGCTGGAAATGCGATGGGACCGGAGAGGAAGGAGAGAACCGCGTGCCGAACGGCAAAGCTGGAGACAACCCCCTGACCGATCTGATCATCCACGGCTCGCACCCGTTTCCTCGCGACATCGAGGAGCTGCTGCTCCGAATTGATGCGCTTGGCCGGGGCCCAGGCCGATGGCCCTTGGGGGAAAACTGGCCATTCTCGCCACGGGAGTTCGATTGGGAACAAGGGAAGGATATTGAGAAAGCACGTCAGTTGCTCGCGCATTTGATTGAGTTAGACCTTTCACCCGATGACATCGCGCCCCATAGCCGTTCGGCCTGTTGTTTGGTCTTGTCGTGTCCAGCCGCACTGCAGTCAACGCTACGTTCTTTGCGGCTCTTGCAGCCGGTCTGCTTGTCGCGTTTGTAGCATGGGCCGGCTTTCTCTCGGGTCCCACGTGGTGGGTTACACCGCTTGATGCATTATTTTTCGTTCCACTTTTTGCTATATTTGCCACGCTTGCTACTCGTTTTGTTCCAGTTACAAGTTCGCATGTTCGTGCTATCGCAGCCGTAGCGTTCCTCTTACTTGCCGTGTTTTATTACTTTGGTCCGCAGCTTTACTATTCATATGTCTACGCACCCAAGGTCTAACTTTAGTTCGAGCGGACGCGCATAAAGCCGCGCGCCGCTCAACAAGACGTTAGAGCGCAAATGAGTGCACTTTTGCATAGGACTCGCACTTTATCCACGGTCTTCCTGGTCTTGTTGAGCGTCGCTACTTCAGCGAATGCGGGGGACGACTATTCCTCGCCCGAGAGTACTCTCGCTTTATACATCGACGCACTGCGAAGTGGCGATGTTGCACGCGTCCTGGCGACGTTTGACGATCCCACCGGTGGCTTCAATCTTCCCAAACCGCTTCCCATATCGAGCTATCGGATCACTAAGCGCATCGTCTATGGACCTGAAAAAGTCAGAAAGTATAACTACCCAGGCATCATTGTTCCGGCCCGCGTTGGGGATATCGAACTCCAGGTTCTTGAGATTTTGGATGGCCACAAAGACATGTTCTCGTACAACTTCCGAAGAATAGATGGAAGGTGGAAGATGTACTCGGGTTCAATGTGGGGTGCCGATTGACGTGCGCTCTAACCTGTAGCTGGTGCGGACGGGCGGTCAGCGCCGTGCCGTTATTTCCCGCCGTGCGGGCCCGCCGCACAGCATGACGTTAGACCTCATGCTCTAAATGGACCGAGCTGACCTAGAAAGAAGCTGGACCGCTACGGCCAAGCATTTGAATGCGGCCCGCAACCAATTGCCGAAAGTGCTTGCTCCAGGCGCTGAAGGGGCAACGGTCAGCGGCTTCGAAGAGTGTCTTCGCCACAACGAAATGGAGCTTGCCCTCGATGAACTTGAAGATTTGGGGCTCACGAATGCGCCACCTCCGGAATTCTGGCGTCAACTCGTGCAAGCGGCGGAAAACATGGGGCTCTCGGAACGAGCTACTGATTTCGAACGGAGAATGGGGAAAGCATGAGGTCTAACCCCACAATCGAGAGGGACGCCAAGCTTCCCCCGAATTAGTTGACACCTCGGGCTAACAGCTCGGAGGTGTGTTGTGGCAAAAGCTGGACCTCGAAAGATTGCGAATTACGGAGATCGGTTCAAGGCGACTGCAGTGAAGTTGAGCAGTTTGCCAGGCGTTCTGATCCAGGATGTTGCAGCGGCGCTGGATATTCATCCGTTCATGCTGTCGCTGTGGCGAAAGCAGGTTCGAGAGGGGGTGATTGTGGCCAGGGCTTCGAAGCTCGATGTGCAGACCACTGCAGAGCTAAGACGGCTAAAGGAGCTTGAACGTCGCTACAAGGTGCTCAAGGAGGAGCACGAGCTCTTAAAAAAAGCCATCCGGTTTGCTTCCGATCGAAAGCGGAAATCTTCCAGTTCATCGAAGTAAACCGGATGCAGCACGATCTCACCCTAATGATTACGCGTGGCGTTCGCGTGAGCGTAGTGAGCGGGAGCTCAGGAACGATACGCTCGCAGAGCAGATCCGGGCCGTTCACTTGGAAAGCCGCGGCACCTACGGTAGTCCGCGCGTGCATCAGGTGCTCAGGCGCAAGGGCCATTGCGTGGGCAAGCATCGGGTGGCTCGCCTGATGCGAGCGCACGGCATCAAGGCCCGGGTGGCTACCATTCGCTACACCAATCCCAGCCTGCAGCGCTACTACGGGAGCATCCCCAACCAACAGCTCGATCTGGAGCTCAAGCAGCGCGATCAAGTCTGGGTTGGCGACATCACGTATCTGAAGGTAGCCGGGATCTACCGCTACCTGGCCGTCGTGATGGACAAGTACAGCCGGCGCGTTGTGGGCTGGAGCTATGGGCCCAGAAAGGACGTGAAGCTCACCCTTGAAGCTCTAAACCGCGCGGTGGGTAGCCGCCGGCCCGGTTCAGGAGTCGTGTTCCACACCGATCGGGGCATCGAGTACGCTGCCGGCGCTTTCAAAGACCGCATCGCCGAGCTCGGCTTCACGCAGAGCATGAACCGTCCTGGCAAAGTCACGACAACGCTTTCATCGAGTCCTTCTTCCATTCGATGAAGTCCGAAGTCTTCCACGGCTATCGCTTCAACGAGGACAGCGAAGTTCGCTCTGTGCTGAAGGACTATTTGCCCTTCTACAACTGCGATAGACTTCACTCGTCATTGAACTACGTGTCGCCTGCGACGTTTGAACGGCAGGCGCGATGAACCGGGTGTCAACAAAACCGGGGGAAGATTCCGCATTTTGCGGTCGCTTCGCTCCCTATAAATGCGCAGGTTAAGCAGCCGTTAGACGTGACCAGAACAGCGGGAATGCGTGATGACAAAAGGCACACGCTTTGGTAAACTCCATGTGTGAAGCCTTTCCGGTGGGACCCGGCTAAGAACGAGCGCTTGAAGTCAGGGCGCGGCATCTCTTTCGAGGAGATCGTTCTTGCGGTAGAGGAAGGCGGGCTCAGGGACATCCTGGTCCATCCCAATCAAAGGCGTTATCCCAGTCAGGTCGTGTTAGTCGTGGCCTATCGGGGATACGTCTTCCTTGTTCCATCGGTCGAGGAAGAGGAACACTACCTTTTGAAAACTGTCATTCCGAGCCGGAAGGCAACGCGTGACTATTTAGAGATGGATGATCCAGATGAAAAATCTTGACCGTTACGAACGAGAGGTACTGGGTGCGTACGAAAAGGGAGCATTGGTTTCCGTTCGTCCTACAAAAGCGCAGCTCGCCGCATTTCGAGAATCCGCGCGTGCAACTTTTGTAAAGAACAGACGCGTAAACATTCGTCTTTCTGCCGCCGATCTCATGGATATTCAAGCCCGAGCGTATGAAGAGGGTGTTCCTTACCAAACGCTAATTGCTAGCGTGCTTCACAAGTACGTGTCAGGGCGGCTGCATGAGAAGAGGTCACGTCTAACCGCCGGCTCAACAGCGACCGCTCGCAAGCGGGCGGCGCGTTAGCCGGAACGTTAGACGAATACTCTGATATTAACGCGTTACACCCGTGCCGGGAATTATGACTGACAGTGGAAAAACCCGAAGTCAGGAAACAAAGATTTCACGCTGGGGCGTAGTTGCCTTGCCGTTGAGCGTATTCGTCGGTGTCGTACTTGGTGCAGTTGCCGGTGCAGCGGTGTCTCACATCGGCATTGGCATTGCTGTCGGGGCAGGCTTCGGCGTCGGCGTCGGGGTTGCCATCACGGTTGCGGTTTTTGTATTTGGCTCTTCCGAACCGCCCGGTTCCCAGTAGCGGAAGCGCCGTAAACGGCGCGCCGCTCAATGGCCCTTTAGCGACTTAGGCTTCCTCCCTCGGGTCGCGAGCGAGCAGCTCCTGCGCCGCGTCGCGCGGCGGGGTGCCGCGGAACAGCACCGCGCAGACCGCGCGCGTGATCGGCATGTCGATCCGCTTGTCGGCGGCGAGCGCCTCGACCGCGGGCGCGGAAACCACGCCTTCGGCTACGTGGCCGAGCTGTTTGAGAATCGCCCCGAGCGACTCGCCCCGGGCGAGCAGCAGCCCGACGCGCCGGTTGCGGGACAGCTCGCCGGTACAGGTCAGGACAAGGTCTCCCGCTCCTGCGAGCCCCATGAAAGTTTCGGGTCGCCCGCCCAGTGCCACGCCGAGCCGCGTGATCTCGGCAAGGCCCCGGGTGATCAGCGCGGCCCGCGCGTTCAAGCCGAGGCCGAGCCCGTCGCTGATGCCGGCGGCGATCGCCATGACGTTTTTCACCGCTCCGCTGATCTCGACGCCCGCGAGATCGGTGCTGAAATAGACCCTGAGCACCGGCTGGTGCAGTTCGCGCGCGAAGCGCTTCGCGAACGCAGCGTCCCCCGCGGCGAGCGTGAGCGCAGTGGGAAGTCCCTGAGCCACTTCCAGCGCGAAGCTCGGACCGGACAGGGCCCCGCACGCGGCGCATACTCCGAGCACCTCGGCCGCGACCTGATGCGGCAGCTTGCCGCTTGCCTGCTCGAAGCCTTTGCATGCCCAGATCACGGGCTGCTCCAGCCGTGACGAGCGGACGCGCCCGAGCACCTCGCGCAGCTCGGATGTCGGCGTGGCGATCAGGGCCGCGTCGCATTCGGACAATGCGGAGGAAAGGTCTCCGGTCACCATGACCGAACCCGGAATGGAGACTTCGGGGAGATAACGGGGATTGCGCCGACTCGATCCGGTGGCGGCCGCCAGCGCCGCGTCGCGCGCCCAGAGCCTGACGCGGTGCTTTCCGGAGAGCGAAACCGCCAGCGCCGTGCCCCACGCTCCTGCGCCAAGAATTGCGATGTTCAGCTAGATGCCCCAGACCTGATTGATTTTGATGTAACCGCTCTGGCCCTCGGCGTGGCGCACCCTGATCCAGCCGCCTGCCGGCGGCTCCGCGACATCGAGCGCCACACCCTGCTGCGCCTGGAACACAAGTGCCGCCTGGTCGTTCGCCGTCTGCCTGACGTCCGCGACGGCCGCGGTCACGATCACCGTGCGCTTGTCCGAGAGGGCCTTCTTTTCCACCCAGGAAAGGTCGCCCGCCTGGTCGCGAACCTTAATCCAGGCGTCGATGTTGATCACGACTTCGACCGGGTAGAGTCGGCTTGCGACGAAAAGTTTCTTGGCGCGAACCGAGGGCGCGTCATACATCGGCGTTCCGTTTTCCGCGATCGAGCGAAACTCGCCGGCCGTGGCCGACCACGCAAACGCGAGCAGAACCGAGGCCGCGAGACCGCGCATCAGTGGGCAATCTCGATGCGCGGTCCGCTAGGCTGCGCGGAGGCTTCGGCGGCGCGCTGCTGATAGAGCGCCTCGAAATTCACGGGTGCGAGCAGCACCGGCGGAAAACCCGCGCGGTTGACGATATCGGAAACGGTCTCGCGCGCGTAGGGGAACAGGACGTTCGGGCAAACTATCCCCAGGACAGGGCCGAGGTCCGCATCGGGGACATTGCGGATCTGGAACACGCCCGCCTGCGAGGCCTCCACCAGGAACAGGGTCTTGTCGCCGCGTTTAGCGCTCACCGTGATGACCAGAGTCACCTCGAACAGGAGCTCGTTCACGCGCTGCGACTGCTGTGTGATCTGAACTTCGAGTTGCGGTTGCTCGGCCTGCATGAAAGTCTGCGGCCCGCCCGGAACTTCGAGGGACAGATCCTTCACGTAGATTTTCTCGATGCCGAACGTCGGCTGCTGCGCTTCGCTCATCAATGCTCCGATAAAGGTTGTAAAGGCGCGCGGAGACTAGGCCGCGAGCAACGAGTCGAGCTTTCCGGCGTGTTCGAGCGCCGCAAGTTCCTCGAATCCGCCCACGTGCGTATCACCGATGTAAATCTGCGGCACCGTGCGCCGGCCGGTCTTGTTCATCATTTCCTCGCGCTGGCGCGAATCGAGATCGACCCGTATTTTCTCGATCTCGGTGACGCCCTTCGAATTCAGCAGCATCTCCGCGCGCAGGCAGAACGGGCAGACCGCAGTCGAGTACATTCGAATCTTCGCCACCTACTTCTCCAGGGGCAGCCCGGCCTGCCGCCAGGCCCCGATCCCGCCGCTCAGCGTGAATACCTGCTCGAAGCCCTGCTTGCGCAGCGCCGTCGCGGCCCTGCCCGAGCGGTTGTCGTTGTCGCACACCACGATCACCGGCTTCGCCTTGTGCTTCTCGATTTCGGCGGCACGCGATTCGAGCTCCCCGAAGGGGATGTTGCGCGCGTTCAGCATGTGTCCTTTTTCGTACTCGGCCGCCTCACGCACGTCCAGCACGAGTCCGTTCTGCTGGTTGATCAGCAAGGTCGCCTGAAGGGTGGAAATCGAAGCCCCGGACGCTCCGCGGCGCACCGCGGGCCAGATGAGCATCGCGCCGCTTACGAACGCCACCGCGACGAGAAATATGTTGTCGGTGACGAATTTCAGAATGTTGACTTCCGGCATGTCACGATCTCGGCAGACTGCCGCACAACACTTCGCGCATGATAGCGATAAGATGCAGCGTACGCTGGTCGCTCGCGGAGTCCCGCGATTGGCGCTGCGCGCCCTGCCCTCGAATTTCCATAAAGGCTCATTATAAAATGCTTTCTTGCGGCGCGAATAAGCCCGCGTAGAGAATGCTCATATGTATAAGGTCGTTCTGTTGCGCCACGGTGAGTCGGTCTGGAACATGGAAAACCGGTTCACCGGCTGGACCGACGTGGACCTCACCCAACGCGGTGCGGAGGAAGCGAAGCGCGCCGGAGAAGTCCTCAAGGAGGCCGGCTTCGTCTTCGATTGCGCGTACACTTCGGTGCTGAAACGCGCCATCAAGACGCTCTGGCTCGCACTCGAGAAGATGGACCTGATGTGGATCCCGGTGCACCACTCCTGGCGCCTGAACGAGCGCCACTACGGCGCGCTGCAGGGGCTGAACAAGGCCGAAATAGCCGCGAAGTTCGGCGATGAGCAGGTGCTTCTCTGGCGGCGCAGCTATGACGTGCCGCCCCCTCCGCTCGAGCCCGGCGATCCCCGCCACCCGAGGGGAGACCCGCGCTACGCGGGCCTTGCGGAATCCGAGCTGCCCCTCACCGAGTGCCTCAAGGACACCGTCGCGCGATTCCTGCCGTACTGGAGCGCCACGATTGCGCCCGAGGTGCTTCGGGGCCGCCAAGTCATCATCGCCGCCCATGGCAACAGCCTTCGCGCCCTGGTCAAGTACCTCGACGGCGTGAGCGACACCGAAATCGTGGACGTGAACATCCCCACGGGGATTCCGCTGGTCTACGAGCTGGACTCGGGATTGCGGCCGATGCGGCACTACTATCTTGGAGATCCGGCCGAGGCGGAAGCGCGGGCCCGGGCGGTTGCCGACCAGGCCAAGGCGAGAAATTGATCCGCCGGCGAAGAGCAAGGCGATCGCCCCGAAGCGAAAGGACGGGATGATACCGCCTCGCCGCTCCCGCATCGCGCACGCGGTCCGCCGGATCGGAGTGGCGCTCCTCGTTACGCCCGTCCTGGCGTTCGCCCAGGGCGAAACGGAAAAGCTCGATGCCCTCCGAGCGCGTATCGAAGAGCTGCGCGCGAAAATTGCGGAGGCCGAAGAAAGCCGTACGGAAGCGCGCGATCAACTGCGGGACTCCGAGCGCGCGATATCCGAAGCCAGCCGAGCGCTTCGCGCTTTGGCGGGCAGACGCACAACGGCGCAGCGCGACCTTGATACACTGCTGCGGCGCGGCCAGGCGCTCGAGACGGAAATAGCCTCGCGCCGGGAAAGCCTCGGGAGGCTGCTCACCCTGCGTTATCTCAATGGAGAGCAAAGCGCACTGAAACTTCTATTCTCGGGCGAGGAGCCCGGCCGTATCGCGCGCGAGCTGCATTACTACGGCTATGTTTCCCGCGCGCAGGCAGAGTTCATCGGAGAGCTGCGCTCCAGCCTCGCGCGGCTGAAAGAGCTCGAGGCGCGGACCCGCGAGAGGAACGCCGAGATCGCCGCCATCGAATCAGCCGGGCGCGCTGAACGCACCGCCCTGATCAAACAGCAGGGGGAGCACCGCAAAGTGCTTGCGCGCGTCTCCAGCCAGCTGCGCGCGCAGCGCCGCGAAGTGCAGCACCTCGAGCGTGACGAGTCCCGGTTGTCGCGGCTCGTCGAGGAGCTCGGCAGGGTGATCGCGGCCACGCCGCTCCTTCGCAACGAAAGAGTTCCCGAGCCCGGGGGTGCGGAAGGGTCTTTGTCGGGGCTCAAGCGCGGACTACGGCTTCCGATCAGGGGTGTACTCGCGAACCGCTTCGGCGCCCAGCGTCCCAGCGGCGGGCCATCGTGGAAGGGCTTGTTCATTCGCTCGCCTTCGGGGCAGGAGGTGCGGGCGGTCGCATCGGGGCGGGTCGTGTTCGCCGACTGGCTGCGCGGCTTCGGAAACCTGCTCATAATCGACCATGGCAAGGGCTATCTCACCATCTACGGAAACAACGAATCGGTGCTCAAGCAAGTCGGCGAGCCAGTGCGCACGGGGGACGCGGTTGCGACCGTCGGAGCAAGCGGCGGCAACATGGAATCGGGTCTATACTTCGAGGTTCGACATGAAGGAAAGGCCTTTGATCCCATGCGTTGGGTGTCTTTGAAGTGAGCAATGACGACGCCAAGCGGCCGGCGCAGAGCCCAGGACCGAATATCATGATGACCCAGATCAGACAGGCCAGCCTGGTGCTGGTTGGCGTGCTGGCAGGAGTCCTGCTCAGCCTGAACTTCTCCGCGGTGGCCCAGCGCGAGGCGGCCCGTTTCCCGCTTCCGGTGGATGAGCTGCGCGCCTTCGCCGAAGTGTTCGGCGCGATCAAGTCGAGCTACGTCGAGCCGGTGGAGGACAAGAAGCTCATCACGGAAGCGATCAGCGGCATGCTTACGGGGCTCGATCCACACTCGGCTTATCTGGACCAGGACGCGTTCCGCGAGCTCCAGGTGGGCACCCAGGGCCAATTCGGCGGCCTCGGCATCGAGGTCGGCATGGAAGAAGGGTTCGTCAAGGTCGTGTCGCCCATCGAGGACACGCCGGCATTTCGCGCCGGCTTGAAACCCGGCGATTTCATCATCAAGATCGACGACACCTCGGTCAAGGGCATGACCCTGAACGACGCGGTCAAGCGCATGCGCGGAAAGCCGAAGACGACCATCCGGCTCACCATCCTGCGCAAGGGCGATGCCAAGCCCTTCGAGGTCACGCTTACGCGCGACATCATTCGCGTGCAGAGCGTGAAGTCCAAGCTGATCGAACCCGGTTACGGGTGGGTTCGCGTCTCCCAGTTCCAGGAGCACACCGGCGAAAATCTCGTGAAACACGTCGAGGGGCTCTACAAGAACGGGCCGCTGAAGGGCCTGATTCTGGATTTGCGCAACGATCCGGGCGGGCTCCTGAACGGCGCGGTGGGCGTCTCCTCGGCGTTCCTGCCGCGCGGGGCGGCGGTAGTGTCGACCGACGGCCGCACCGAAGACGCCAAGCGCAAGTTCATCGCCGCGCCGGAGGATTATCTTCGGGGCAACCGCGAGGATTACCTGAAGAACCTGCCTGCGGCGGTGAAGACCGTGCCGATGGTGGTGCTCGTCAACGGCGGATCGGCCTCCGCGTCCGAAATTGTCGCGGGCGCCCTGCAGGACCACAAGCGCGCGACGGTGCTGGGCACCCCGACATTCGGCAAGGGCTCGGTGCAGACTATCCTGCCGCTCGGCAACAATACCGCGATCAAACTGACCACCGCCCGCTACTACACCCCGAGCGGGCGCTCGATCCAGGCCAAAGGCATCGTGCCCGACGTCCTGATCGAGGATCCCACGACGCCCACCACGGGACGCTTGCGTGAAGCCGATCTCGAAAAGCATCTCCTCAACGATCAGGAGGGGGAGCCCCAGTCTGAGAAATCGCAGCGCACCGGTGCAAAACCATCGAGCGATGCGGAAGAGAAACCACCGGCGCCGCTTGAGTTCGCCTCAGAAAAGGACTTCCAGTTCCAGGAGGCGCTCAAGCTCCTGAAGGGCGTGCCGCTCACCACCGCGCAGAGCACGCCGC
>DATHHZ010000287.1:0-3724 GCA_035316965.1 Burkholderiales bacterium
GTTTGATCGTTCAAGTCCCAGTAGAAGGTCTCCGTGAAGATCAAGCCCTGCGCCTTGTCCAATCCGAGTCCGTGCACGTCGGAGAGGAACACCAGCATGCCGGCGAGGCTCTGTCCGCCTTTGACGATACCGAATTCGGCCGCCTGCTTGATCGAGTTGGTGGTGTCGCCCCCGGCGTTGGCGAGGCCGACGATCTTGGCCTTGGAGGCCTGCGCCTGGAGCAGGAACGAGGAGAAGTCCTGCGCGTTGAGCGGATGCCGCACCTTGCCGAGCACCTTGCCGCCGTTCTTGAGCACCACCGCCTCGGTATCGCGCTCCAGCGCCAGCCCGAAAGCGTAGTCTGCGGTGATGAAATACCAGGTGTCGCCGCCGGTTTTCACGATGGCGTTGCCCGTGCCGTTGGCGAGCATCCAGGTGTCGTAGGTCCAGTGGATGGTGTTCGGCGAGCACGCTTTGCCCGTGAGGTCGGAGGTCGCCGCGCCGGAGACGAGGAACGCTTTGCCTTTCTCGCGCGTGATCTGGTTGATCGCAAGCGCGATCGAAGAAGTCGGCACGTCGACGATGACGTCCACCTTGTCGACGTCGTACCACTGGCGCGCGATGCTCGAACCCACGTCGGGCTTGTTCAGGTGGTCCGCCGAGAGTATCTCCACCTTCATGCCTTTCCGGGCGGCGCCGAAATCCTCGACCGCCATGCGAGCCGCCACCGTCGATCCGGATCCGGCGATGTCGGAGTAAAGGCTGGACATGTCGGACAAAACGCCGATCTTGACGACGTCGTCGGAAATCTGCGCCTGCGTGCCCGACGCGGCGAAGGCGAGCGACGCCGCCGCGAATATGCTGCGTTTGGAAAACATGGGGCTCCTCTTCTCTCTGGGTTGATCGGAAATCGGGCTATACGCCTAGGTATTCGTGAATCTTTTCCAGATTGGACTCTAGCTCGGTGTTCGGGATCATGTCCACCACCCGGCCGCTCTCCATGACGTAGTGGCGGTCGGCGACGCGCGAGGCGAACCGGAAATTCTGCTCGACCAGGAGGATGGTAAACCCTTCCGCCTTGAGCCGCGAGATGGTGTGGCCTATCTGCTGAACGATCACCGGAGCGAGGCCTTCGGTCGGCTCGTCCAGAAGGAGAAGCCGCGCCCCGGTGCGCAGAATGCGTCCGATCGCGAGCATCTGCTGCTCGCCTCCGGAGAGCTTCGTGCCCTGGCTCGCGAGGCGCTCCTTCAGGTTCGGGAACAGCTCGAAAACCTGCTCCACCGCGAGGCCGCCGGGGCGGACCTCAGGCGGGAGCAGCAGGTTCTCGTAGACGTCGAGGCTGGCGAAGATGCCGCGCTCCTCGGGGCAGAATGCGACTCCGAGGCGGGCGATGCGATCGGACGAAAGGGCGATGATCTGCGTGCCGTCGAAGCGGATCGAGCCCTCCCGGCGGGCGATCATGCCCATGATGGCCTTCAGGGTGGTGGTCTTTCCGACGCCGTTGCGGCCGAGCAGCGTCACCACTTCCCCGCGGCGCACCTCGAACTGCGCCCCATGCAGGATGTGCGATTCCCCGTACCACGCGTTCAGGTCCGCGACGGAAAGCAGCGCCGTCTCAGGCATGCTCGGAACCCAGGTAGGCCTTGATCACTTCCGGATGACCGGACACCGACCGGTAGTCGCCCTCGGCGATGATCTCGCCGCGCGAGAGCACCGTGATGTGATCAGAGAGATTCTCAACGACGCCGAGGTTGTGCTCGACCATGAGCACGGTGCGGTTGGCGGCGACGCGCCGGATGAGTGCCGCGATGCGCTCCACGTCCGTGTGCGCCATTCCCGCCGTCGGCTCGTCCAGGAGCATCATTTCCGGATCGAGCGCGAGCGTGGTCGCGATCTCGAGCGCGCGCTTGCGCCCGTAGGGCAGCTCCACCGCGATCGACTCTTCGAACGCCGACAGGCCCACCGCGTCCAGCAGCTCGCGTGCGCGCGAATTCAGGTCGCGCAATATCCGGTCCGATCGCCAGAAATCGAACGAGCGGCCGCGCTTGCGCTGAAGCGCGATGCGCACGTTTTCCAGGACCGTGAGATGCGGAAACACCGCCGAAATCTGGAAAGACCGGACCAGCCCCAGCCTCGCGATGGCCGCGGGGCTGGAGCCCGTGATCTCGCGCCCGTTGTAGAAGATCTGGCCGCGGGTCGGGGAAAGAAAGTGCGTGAGCAGGTTGAAGCAGGTGGTCTTGCCCGCGCCGTTGGGGCCGATCAGCGCGTGGATGCGTCCGCGCCTGACCTTGAGGCTGACGTCGCTGACGGCGACGAATCCCTTGAACTCTTTCCTCAGGCCGCGCGTTTCGAGAATGATGTCTTCCGCCATGAATGCGGCGAGGAGCCTGTCTGGTCAGTCAGAGCGAGAAAGCGCAGCGCATCGGGAGAGTGCCGGCATTATAACCACGCAGCTCGCGCCGCAAGACGTGGCGAAAGGAAATCATGTCGCGGCATCGGCCGTTCCGGTCAGCAGGCCGAGATCGCCACCCGCCGCCGCGGTATTCACCGTAAAGACGCGTTCGGTCGTGAACCGCACGAGGTAATTCGGTCCGCCCGCCTTCGGTCCGGTGCCGGACAGCCCCTCGCCGCCGAACGGCTGCACGCCCACCACTGCACCGATCATGTTGCGGTTGACATAGAGATTGCCGACCGCCGAGCGAGCGCGAATGCGCTCGGCGCGGGAGTCCACGCGGCTGTGCACACCCATCGTAAGCCCGTATCCCGTCGCGTTGATGTCATCGACCACCCGGTCGAGGTCTTCGAGGGCGAATCGCGCTATGTGAAGGATGGGGCCGAAACGCTCACCGGGAACCTCGCGTATCGAGCCGATTTCGAACGCCACCGGGGCGACATAGGTGCCGGCAGGCGGGACCGGGCCGGCCTCCGCGATCAGGTTCGCGCGCGAGCGCAGATCGGAAATGTATTGCACCAGTTTCTTGCGCGCCTGCCCGTCGATCACGGGTCCGACGTCGGTCGCGGGATCGGCGGGATCGCCGATGCGCAGAGCGGCCATCGCACCCCGCAGCATTTCGAGCACGGGGGGCGCGATCTCCTGCTGCAGGTACAGGACGCGCAGCGAGCTGCAGCGCTGGCCCGCGGAACGGAAAGCGCTGGCCACCACCGCGTCCACGACTTGCTCGGGCAGCGCGCTGGAGTCCACGATCATGGCGTTCAGGCCGCCGGTCTCCGCGATCAGCGGCACGATTGGGCCTTCTCGGTCCGCGAGAACGCGCTGAATGGCGCGAGCGGTATCGGTGGACCCAGTGAAGGCAATGCCCGCGATCCTCGGATCGGCAACAAGAGCTCGTCCGATCCCACCGTCGCCGGGCAGAAGATGAAAGGCGCCGGGCGGGATCCCCGCTTTCAGAATCAGCTCGGCGATGCGGTACGCGGTAAGCGCCGTCTGCTCAGCCGGCTTCGCGACCACCGTGTTGCCGGCGACCAGCGCGGCCGCGACCTGTCCCGTGAAAATCGCGACCGGAAAGTTCCAGGGGCTGATGCAGGCGAACACGCCCCGGCCGTGCAGCGTCAGCACGTTGCTCTCGCCAGCCGGGCCAGGCAGCGCCATCGGCCTGCCGAGCTGCTCGCGCGCCTGCTGCGCGTAGTAGCGGCAGAAATCCACCGCTTCGCGCACGTCCGCCATGGCGTCGGGCAAGGTTTTCCCCGCCTCCCAGACGCAAAGAGCCATCAGGCCGGCCATGTC
>DATHHZ010000288.1:0-4396 GCA_035316965.1 Burkholderiales bacterium
CGGCTCGATCTCCAGGCTCAAGGCGCCTGCCTGCACGCGCACCGAAACCGGATATTCGGTTCCTGTCCGGGGCGAGCGCCAGCGCCTGAGCGGCTCGAATCGGACCTCTCCCGGCTTGAAGCTGCGCACGCGGCCGTCGGCGCCCCGCAGGGCTCCGCCCGCCCAAAAACTCCCGCCGTCCCTGGCCCGCACGCGAAACGCCATGAGGGCGCCGCCGTCGGCGAGATTGATTCCGATCCAGTCCCAGCCGACCGCCTCCTCGGCCAAGACTTCGCTCGACCATTCGTGATCGAGCCAGGCTTCGCCCGAGACCTCCAGCTCGCTGCCGCCGATGACGACGCTGCCCGTGACTGCGAGATGCGGAAGGCTGTAGTAGTAGCTCGCCTGCGCCGGGTTCGGCCCCTTGCGGCTGAAGCCGCGCTCGCCCTGGAGCAGCACCGCCTGTTTCGCGTCGAAGCGTAGGCTGTAGCGGAAATCGCGCGCCGCGACCTCCGCCGCGTAGCCGCTCCCGGTTTGCCTGAGCGACCAGTCTTCGATCGCGATCTCGGTGCGGCCCTCTTCGGCCTGGGCGAGCCCGAACCCCGCGCGCGCGGCGCGCTGATCGTGCAGCAGCCCAGCGGCGAGCGGATCGGCGAGCGCCGCATGCGCGAACAGCAGCTGCCGCGGCGCGAACCGGCTCGGAACATCTTCTGCAACGCGCGGCCGGTTGCGAAAAAAAGTGATCTGCACGCCGAGCTCCCTGCCGCCGGCCGCTTGGAGCCAGCCGGTGATGTACCACCATTCGCTGCGGAACTGCGGATGGCTGCCATGGTCGCGCGGAAACTGCAGCACCGCGCCCTGGCGCACCGGCGGATACTCACCCTGCCCGTGGACGAAGACGGTGCAGAAGGCGAGCACCAGCGCGAGCGCGAACCTCACCAGTCCTCCCTCACCGCCCGTACGGCTTCCCCGCTCATCGCCTGCCGCCCGCTCGCGACCGCCGTGACAGTCGCCAGCACGAGCATCACCGCCACGAATTCGGCCAGAAGCTGCCAGGGCAGATGCAGCTCCATCCCCCAGTGAAACGAATGGCGATTGACGACGTGGATGAGCACGAGGCTGATCACCCAGCCGAGCGTGAGGCCCACCGCGAGACCCAGAGCGCTCACCAACAGCCCTTGGGCGGCGAGCATGGAGCCGATCTGTCGCCGCGTCATTCCGATGTGGCGCAGCACGCCGAACTCGCGCCGCCGCGCCAGCACCAGCGCGCCGAAACTCGAGGAAAGTCCGAAGAGGCCGATCGCGACGGCCACCGCCTCGAGCGCATAGGTCACGGCGAAGGTACGGTCGAAGATCCTCAACGAGACTTCGCGGATCTCCCCGGGGCCGGCGATCTCCAGGTTCGTGCCGCCCGCGACGCGCGCCTGAATCTCGCTCGTCACGCTCGCCGCGTCCGCGCCCGGCGCGAGCCACAGCGCCGCATCGTCGGCGTAGGCGTCGCCGGTATGGCGCAGGTACTCGTAGCGCTCGATCAGCACCGCGCCATGCTGGCGCGCGTAATCGCGCCAGACGCCGGCGACGGTGAAGCGCGCGCGGCGCCCGCCGAGCGGGAGTTCGATGACGGCACCCGGTCGCCACCCGTACAGGTCGGAGGCGACTTCGCTCACCCATGCCGCGGGCGGGTCGCCGGGTTTGAGCGCATGCGCCGCGCCGAGGAGCGGCGGAACCCTGCCTTCGGCCTCGACCGCGCGGGCGAGAAGCGCGAGAGGCGGCCTGTCCGGAGCGACGAGCAGGCGCTGGCTGCGCAGGAACTCGACGCGGCGGACCCCGGGCAGTGTCGCGATCGTCTGCTGGTCGGCGGGCGAGAGGAAGGCCGTGTCCGAGCCCGGTCCCGCGCGCAAGTAGAGATCCGCGGGCAGCACGCGCTCAAGCCACTCGTCCAGCGACTGGCGGAAGGAGGCGACCATGATCGCCATCGACACCATAAGGCTCACGCTCGCAACGATCGCGGCGAGGCTCACCCCCGCCTGTCCCGGAGCGCCGCGAAGCTGCGCGAGCCCGATCCGCGCGGATACCGGCCCGAGGAGCGGCGCGACGCGGAACCCGAGCACCGCGATGCGCGGCATCAGCATCACGGTGCCGATCAGGAGGAGCCCGATGGCGCCATAGCCGAACAAGGGCAGCCCGTTCACGGGCCCCGCCCGAGTGAGGGCCGCGCCGGCGAGAAGCACCGCGATTCCCGGCCACACCGGCTGCAACCGCCGGAACGCGCGCTCCTCATCGCCCGCCTTCAAGGCTGGCGCGGGCACCGCACCGGCGGCTTCCAGAGCCGGCGCAAGACTGCCGAGCACCGCCGCGAGGATCCCGAGCGAGAAGAACAGCGCGAGCGCCGGCCAGTCGAGCACGAGCGCCGGTTCCAAGCCCCGAAAATATCCGCCCCCGAGCTCTGCGCCGAAGCGATGAAGGACGAAGGCGGCGCTCGCATGGCCGAGCGCAATTCCCCCGAGCGCCCCCATCGCGCCGACGACGGCGGCCTCGGCGAGGAGCATCGCAACCAGCGCGCGCCGCGTCATGCCCAGAACGCGAAGCAGCGCGAGCTGCGCGCGCCGGCGCATCACTGCGAGGGCCTGCGCCGAAAAAACCAGCAGCCCGCCGGTAAAGAGCGCCACCAGCGCCAGCACGTTGAGATTGACGCGGTAGGCGCGCGACAGCGCGCCGCTTCGCTCGACGTCGGCGTCCGGCCGCTCGACCAGAGTGCCCGGCGGCACCTCGGCACGCAGGCGTCCCGCCACGCGCTCCACGTCGGCCCCCGGGCGCAGCCGCAGGTCGATGCGGTTCAAGAAGCCCGGGCGCAGGAAGATCGCCTGCGCCGCGCCGATGTCGATGACCGCAAATCGCTGCCGGCGAGCCTCGCCCAGCACTCCGGCGACCTGCAGCGAAACCACGCGCAGACCTACCTGGACGGAAAGCGCGTCGCCTTTCTTGAGCCCGAGCGACTCGGAGGCCGCGGCGGAAAGAAAAATCCGGTCCGGCCGCAGAAAATCCAGGCGGTCGCCCCCTTCGCCGGTCGACAGGAACGGCTGGATGCGGGCGGCGCGAAAGAGATCGAGCCCGAGGATCTTCAGCGGCTCGCGGCGCCCGGGCAGGCGCGCCTCCACCTCGAGCACGGGACTCGCCACCGCCACTTCGGGCAGTTTTGCGAGACGCGGGTAGAGCGACTCGTCGAAACCCGCCCGGGGACCCCGCACCGCGAGATCGGCCTCTCCGGAGAGCGTCTGCACGGCGGCGGCGAATTCGTTGATGGCCGCCTGGTTGATGAGCTGGACGGCGTAGCCGAGAGCGACGCCGAGCGCGATGGCGAGTACGGAAAGAGCGAGCCTGCCCTTGTGCTGCGAGAGCGGCGCGAGCAGGAGACTGCGGCGGACCGCGTAGCGGCTCATCACGCCATGTTAGCGCGCGTGCGCCCCGCGCGCCGGGATCAGCCGCGGCTCGGCGGGCCTTGGTTGATCAGGATCCAGTACATCCCGAGCTGCGTGACCGCGTGGGCGAAGGCGGAGAAGTCGATCGGCTTGCGCACGTAGCTGTTTGCGCCGGACTGGTAGCTTCGCAGCATGTCTTCGTCCTCGCTCGAGGAGGTGAGGATCACCACGGGGATGAGCTTGGTGCGCGGGTCCGCGCGAATTCGTTGCAGCACGTCGATACCGTCGAGTTTGGGAAGCTTGAGATCGAGCAGGACCACGGCGGGCATCGTCGGCGGCTCGCGCCCCGCGTGTCGACCCGTGCCGAAAAGGAAGTCGACCGCTTCCTGGCCGTCCCTCGCGACGACGACGTTGTTGGCGATGTTTGCCTTTCGCAGCGCGCGCAGCGTCAGCTCCTCGTCGTTCGGATTGTCTTCGACCAGCATGATCGTCTTTTCCATCATCGTCTCCCGGCGCCGCCGTGCGCCTTCAGTTGAATTTCGCGGCGGACGGCTTGAGCGAGCCGACCGCCAGAAACTGCGCCATCGGCTCGGGGTGAACGGCGGGGGAAAAGAGATACCCCTGGGCCTGATCACAACGGTGCATGCGCAGGAATTCCAGCTGCTCCACGGTCTCGACTCCCTCCGCGATCACCCGCACCCCGAGCGAATGCGCGAGCGAGATCACCGCTTGGGTGATCGCCGCGTCGTGCCCGTGTTCGTGGGCCTTGCTTACGAACGAGCGGTCGATCTTAAGGCAATCGATCGGAAGCCGCGAGAGATAGCTCAAGCTCGAATAGCCCGTCCCGAAGTCGTCCACGGCGATCTGCACGCCCAGCTCTTTTAGAGCATTGAGCACGGCGGCCGTCCGGTCACGGCTCTCGACCAGCACACCTTCGGTGAGCTCGAGCTCGAGATTGCGCGGCTCGAGCTTCGATGCGCGCAAGGCGCCCTCGACGG
>DATHHZ010000289.1:0-11234 GCA_035316965.1 Burkholderiales bacterium
CGCCGGCGGCGTTGCGATCGTCAAGGTGGGCGCTGCGACCGAAATCGAGATGAAGGAAAGAAAGGCCCGCGTCGAGGACGCGCTTCACGCGACCCGCGCGGCGGTCGAGGAGGGCATCGTCGCCGGCGGCGGCGTGGCCTACATCCGCGCCCGCGTCGCGCTCGACAAGCTCAAGGGCGACAACCCCGACCAGGAGGCCGGCATCAAGATCGTGCGCCGTGCCCTGGAAGAGCCGTTGCGCCAGATCGTCGCCAACGCGGGCGAGGAGCCCTCGGTCGTGCTGAACAAGGTCGCCGAAGGCAAGGGCAATTTCGGCTTCAATGCGCAGACTGAAGCCTACGGCGATCTCGTAGAGATGGGCGTAGTCGACCCGACCAAGGTCGCGCGCACGGCGCTGCAGAACGCAGCTTCGGTCGCCGGCCTGCTGCTTACGACCGAAGCGATGGTGGCCGAGTTGGTGGAAGAGAAGGAGGGCGCCAGCCCCGGCGGCCGCGGCATGGGCGGCATGGGTGGCATGCCAGGGATGGATATGTAGCTCCGGCTCGGATTTCCCGCGAGCTTGAGCGGCGAGCCCACTAGATAAGGCCGCGGAGAAGGGTTGCAGAGACAACCCTTTTTTTTCGCGTAGGAGGAGTTTCGCGGTTTCTTGGCGATCCCCAGCACCCGAGCGGGTGTTGGGCTTTTCTCCCGATGTGTGTCAGAGAAGGTCCGACAGATTGATTTCCGCTCCTTTCGACGAAACTGCAAAGAAATCCCGTGGTCAATGACCTGAATCTCGAGCTTGGAAAATTGCTGGATCAATACGACGAGAAGCGCCGTGCCGTCGAGGAGAGAAGACAGCAGGTCAAAACGGACGAGGACAATTTTCTAAAAGGGTTCGCCGATCTCAGAACCAACGTGGTGAAGCCGGTTTTCGAAGCAATTGGGGTCATCCTGAAAGAGCGTGGGCATGACTTCAACGTTTCCGAAGACGAGTACGCGGGCGAACCGGGTGGCAAGACCACCGAGGCGGCGGTATCCATCCGCGTCATGCCAGCGGGGATGGAAGAGTCCTCGCACGACGATTCCCAGCTTCCCTCGCTATCTTTCGTCACCCGGCACTACAACAAGACGGTGTGCATACACAGCAGCAACGCGGTTCCCCAGTCCGTTGGTCCCGCCAGCCCAAGGGGGGATTACCAATTGGCCCAGATCGACAAGGATCTCGTTCAGGCGGAGCTTTTGAAGCTGATTGCCGGGATGGTCAACAGGTAGCAGAAATTGTCCGGGCTGTCGGCCTCATCGAGTCGGTCGAGACCAGCAGCACTGAAAAAAAGCCCGGAACGGCATAGCCGCCACCGGGCCAGGTACTTCGGGTGTTTATCAGAAAGGTAGACATAAACACCCGTCTACACCCGTCTCAATCATCCCCCTTTGCTCCAAGGCGTTCTGTGCGTTTGCGCACATAAAAAAAGCCCGGAACGGAATTGCCGTTGCCGGGCCAGGTACTTCGAGTGTCTATCAGGGAGGCGATATACACCCATTTATATCATCCCCCGTTTACCCGAAGGCGTTCTGTGCGCTTACGCACATAAAGAAATATTAATATTTATGCACGCGTCATAGGCCGTTCAGGCCACGGTTTGATGGAGCTCAAATCGCAGCGTCAGCTCTTTTCGGTCCTTCATAGGATCGTAGTAACGAGGCGATCTCCCCGCTCTTTTGCTCGGTGATGTCATACCCCGCGATGAAGATCGCCTGGTGCTCCGAATCGAACCGCCGGTGCCATAAGAACCATTTGAATGTGCCGTCCCGGCACCGCAGGCCGAATTCCATTGGGTCGAAACTGTCCTCGGCCAGGAGCCGGTCCACCAGCGCGACAGCGGCTTCGCCATGCCGCTGCATCAGTTCGCGCAGCGGCCGGTCCAGCAGCTCTTGCGCGGGGTATCCGAGGATCCTCTCCCACGCCGGGTTGAGAAATTTCAGCTTGCCGTCGAAACCGGCGAGGCCCAGCAAAGCAGGCGCCGGGTCGGAGGGGAGCCTGCGCTTGCCGCGTATGAAACCGGTGAGGCGAGATAGGAAGCGGGTGCCGTTCATCGTAACCTCCTGTCAGACCCGATTATCGCCATCGCCTCGATGCGCTCTGTGCGTTAGCGCACAGAAGGAGGGGGTTTTTCGCCTCATCCGGGTCGTTTTCCCTACAAACCCGGGTGTCGAGATTCCGACTTGCGGCCCGCCGCTGGAGATAGACCTGCTCTGTACGCTGGCGGACACAGAGTGTAGCATGGGGCCTTCTACGAAAAAGGGAAGGGGACCTTGCTTTTAGGCCTGTACGGGAGGGACACCATGAATCTCGCCGCATCCGCCGCCTCTACCCCCACTCAAAATTACCTCCTCGCCGCGCTCCCCGCGGCGGATTACGAGCGCTTGGTCCCGGACCTGGAGCGCGTGGAGCTGCCGCTTGGCATGGCGGTCTCCGAGTCCGGCGCCAAATTGGACTACGTGTATTTCCCCACCGACTGCATCGTGTCGCTCCTCTACGTCATGAAGAGCGGAGCGTCGGCGGAAATCGCGGTCGTGGGCTTTGAGGGTCTGGTCGGGGTCGCGCTGTTTATGGGCGGGGAATCCACGATCAGCCGGGCGGTGGTGCAAAGCGCCGGCCACGCGTACCGCCTCCCGTCGAAAATCCTCAAGAGGGAATTCGAGCACAGCGGTCCGCTGCAGCATCTGCTGCTGCGCTACACGCAGTCGCTGATCACGCAGATGGCGCAGACCGCGGTGTGCAACCGGCATCATTCGGTGGAGCAGCAGCTGTCCCGCTGGCTGCTGTTGAGCCTCGACCGCCTGCCCTCGAACGAGCTCTCCATGACGCAGGAGCTGATCGCGAACATGCTGGGAGTGCGCCGCGAGGGCGTCACCGAGGCTGCCGGCAAGCTGCAAACGGCCGGATTGATCCAGTACAATCGCGGGCACATCATGGTGCTCGACCGGCCAGGCCTGGAAGAGCGGGTCTGCGAGTGTTACGCGGTGGTCAAAAGCGAAACGGATCGCCTGCTCCCGGACAAGACAGCGGACTGATCGCCGGCTGCGCAATCGATTGGGTCGCGACTGGGACCGATTGGACTATGCTCAGTGCTCCTCTGTGCGCTGACGCACATACGATCCGCGCTTGTTCACGCTACTCTTTCGTTCCCCGGCACGAAAGAAACGTCCCTCATGCGAGTCGCGAGCCAAGCACCCGTCGCAAACAACATGCTTGCCGCCTTGCCGCGCAAGCAGTATCAGCGCTTGCTCACGGGTCTCGAATCGGTTGCGCTGACTTTTGGTGAAGTCCTGCACGAGCCGGGGAAGCGGATCCGGCATGTTTACTTTCCCAACGACTCGCTCGTCTCCTTGCTGACGGTAGTGGAGAGCCATCTGGCCCTGGAAGTCGGCATGGTCGGCCACGAAGGCATGGTCGGCGTTCCCCTGTCCCTGGGAACGGACGTTTCGCCTGTTCGCGCGCTGGTGCAGGGAGCGGGAGCCGCCATGCGGATGAAGTCGGCGCGCTTCTCCGAAGAAATCCGGAGAAGCCCGCAATTGCGGCAAGAGGTCAGCCGCTATACACGTGCACTGATGGCCCAGATCACCCAAACCGCCGCTTGCAACCGCTTCCACGTCGTCGAGGCGCGCCTTGCCCGATGGCTGCTGATGACGCGGGACCGTGTCGGGTCGGACGAATTCCGCCTTACGCACGAGTTCCTTGGGCACATGCTCGGAGTGCGGCGGGTCGGTGTCACTACGGCCGCGCGCACGCTGCAAAAAAGAAAGCTGATCGCTTACGCCCGCGGCAAGATCAAGATCCTCGACCGTCGACGCCTCGAAGGCGCAGCCTGCTCCTGTTACGAGCTTGTCAGGGACATGAACGGCAGCGCAAAGGATTAGCGGCAGCCGAAGCACCGGTTAGCTCGCTCAGGGCAATCGGCGATCAAGCATGAAGTACGGGCGACGGGCGGTCCTTGACGTACTTCTCGAAATCGTTGGCGTTCAGGGATGACTGAAATAGTACCCCGTCTGTGCGCTAGCACGCAGACCATAACGGATCGCTATGAAACTCAGCCTCGAGACTTTGAACTAGCACATTCTTCCCAGGTGAAATCCGGGCAGCCTCGATGTTCCCGGATATTTTCTTCAGGCTATGTACGCCACCGAACAGCGCGTCCCACGACACAAGAGGATAGTCGCGATCACGAAGCTAATCATATGGGAGAGCGATCATGCCGGTCATAGCGTTCGAGCAAAAGTGGCACATGGTCCCCCAGGAATACGGCCCGCCGCTACCCGGCGCCACAGGCTGTGTCGATGGAGAAACATTCCGCAAGCGGCGTAAGGAACCGCCGCTGCATGCCTTGGTCGGCATCGACAACTATTCGGAGGGCTTCCGGGCCGGTTACTACCATCGGCCGATTTCCGAACGGGCGCTTTCAGGCGGACCCTCGATCCCGTTGGGCTAGAATTCCTTCCTCGCGTTAGTGAAGGATTCCCTGGAGCGGATGCGCGTGTCCCGAAAATCGACGACGCTCGGGCCGAGCATCAGCTTGCGACCCTTTGCGGAAGCAAGCGATCGGATTCGCGTTTGACTACTACTGCGTAACACTCGCAGACCCGTTCTTCCAGCTTGGGCCGGTCGAGCACCTTGATGTGACCGCGATTGTACTGGATCAATCCGGCCGTTTGCAGCTTGCCGGCAGCCTCGGTGACGCCCTCGCGGCGCACTCCCAGCATGTTCGCGATCAGCTCTTGGGTCATGGAGAGCTCGTCCGAGGGCAGCCGGTCCAGGCTCAACAGCAGCCAACGGCATAGTTGCTGCTCCACCGAATGGTGCCGGTTGCAAACGGCGGTCTGCGCCATCTGCGTGATCAGTGCCTGGGTGTAGCGCAGCAGCAGATGCTGCAGCGCGCCGCCGTGCTCGAATTCCCTTTTGAGAATTTTTGATGAGAGGCGGTACGCATAGCCGGCGCTTTGCACCACCGCCCGGCTGGGCGTGGATTCCCCGCCCATGAACAGCGCGATGCCGACCAGGCCTTCATGACCCACGACCGCGATTTCCGCCGAGGCACCGTCTTTCATGACATAGAGCAGAGACACGATGCTGTCCGTGGGGAAATACACGTAGTTCAGTTCACCGCCGGACTCGTAGACGGCCATGCCGAGCGGAAGCGGCGCGAGTTCCAGGTCCGGCAGCAGGCGCTGGTAATCCGCCGCGGGGAGCGCGGCAAGAAGATAATTTTGAGTGGGGGCATGGGTTCCGGATGCGGCGAGATTCTTGCTCATGGTTGCCTCGTAGCAGAAGGAAGGGCCCCGTGCCCGAGGCTCGGGATGACAGGATCATACCGTTATGTTTGCTATCGCACAGAACATCCCGCGACCTGACCCAGCCCGATGGGCTGGGTGTCGGAATCCCTGATGTGCCGGTAATATGGGCCACGCGCGGATCGCGTCGGCCGCGCTACGCCGACCTCAGGGCAATCGGCGATCAATGAACTGCGAGTGACGGGCGGGCCTTGACGTACTTCTCGAAATCGTCGGCGTTCAGGGGGTGACTGAAATAGTAACCCTGTCCCTCGTTGCATTCCCGGTCCTGTAGAAATCTGAGCTGTTGTTTCGTTTCCGCGCTTGCTTTCAACGCGTTCTGGCCGCAGAACTACATCACCGATCCGGCGCAGGGAACGCTGACGCTCGATCAGATGGTCGTCGCGACCCAACGCATCGGCTGCATCCGTTGAGCATTTGATCGCGATCACGTTCGGCGGGTGCATGCCGCCCCCGGGATTACCCAGAGGGCGGACCGTCTACTGACCGCTTCGCGGTCGTTGACCTTCGTACAGCGCCCGCACGGTGGCTATCGTGTCGGCGTCCTTCGCGCTCTTGTCCTCGCGGTAGCGCTTGACGCGCGCGAAGCGCAGCGCGAAGCCGCCGGGGTAGTGCGGGCTCGCCTGGATTTCGTTAAAGGCGATCTCCGCGACGAGTTCCGGCCGCACGTGCACGACGTGGCCCTCGCGCGAGGTTTCGAGTGAGAGCAGGCGCTCGGTCTGCCATGCGAGCATCTTGTCGGTCATGCCTTTGAAGGTCTTGCCGAGCATGACGAAGCCGCCGGTGGCGGGATCGCGCGCGCCGAGGTGCAGGTTGGAGAGCCAGCCCTTGCGGCGGCCGCTGCCCCACTCGGCCGCGATGACTGCGAGGTCGAGGGTGTGCGCCTTTTTGATCTTGAGCCAGCCGGCGCCGCGGCTTCCCGCTTCGTACGGGGCGTCGAGCGCCTTCGCCATGACGCCCTCGTGGCCGCGCGCGAGCGCGTCGTCGTAGAAAGCCTGCGCGGCTCCCTTGTCGCCGGTGACAAGGCGCGGGATGAGGATCGTCGCCGGCAGTAATTTCGCGAGCGCGTCGAAGCGCTCCCGCGCGGGTCTTGCGGTGAGGTCCTTGCCGTCGGCCAACAGGCAGTCGAAGAAAAAGACGCTCAAGGGGAACGTCGCTCGCAGCGCCTCCACGTCGAGCTTGCGCCCGAAGCGGCGCATGGTTTCCTGGAAAGGGTAGGGTGTGCCGTCGGGCTTGAGCGCGATCGTCTCGCCGTCGAGAATCACTTCGCGCGCCGCGCAATCGCCGAGCGCCGCGACGATCTCGGGCACGGCAGGAGTGACGTCGTTCAGGCTGCGCGTGTAGACGCGGATCTCATCGCCCGACTTGTGCGCCTGCACGCGCGCGCCGTCGAGCTTCCATTCGAAGGCCGCGGTGCCGAGGCGCTCCAGCGCGTCGGCGACGCCCTCCGCGGGTTGAGCGAGCATCGGCTGGACCGGCTGGAAAACCCTGAGCGCAAAGCGCGCGAGGCCTTTCTCGCCTTCGGTGAGCGCGGCTGTCGCGACCGCAGCCAGGCCGCCCGCCCGCATCGCCGCCGCCCGCACGCGCTCAGGCGGCAGCTTCGCTGCCTTCGCGATGGCATCGAGCATGATCCCTTCGAGCGCGCCCTGGCGCAGCTCGCCGAGGAGCAGGCGCGCGAGGAAATCCTGCTCGGGCGCGGTCGCGCGCGCGAAGAGCTCGGCGAGCAGTCTCTCGCGTTCGGCCGCGGAACCTTCTCCCTTGGTCTGCGAGATGTTCGCAAGTGCTTCGTCGACTTGCGCGAGGGTGAGCCGGGGCGAACTTGCGCGCGTTGCGGCGCGCGCCTCCTTCAGCATCGCGTAGCCGATGCCGATCTTGCCCTGGCGCGTGTCGCCGCTGAGATACGCCACGCCCAGCGCGATTTCCGGCGGATCGAGCCGGCGCAGGCATTCCGCGAGCGCGTCGATCTTCGCAAGGCGGCTGCGCGTCGCGGCGACGCGCTCGGAGGCGGCAAGGAGTTCGGCAAGCAGCATCGGTAATTATCCCCTCCTCTTTGAGGAGGGGTGCCCCGAAGGGGCGGGGTGGTAAGACGTCCGCCGATCAAACCACCCCCAGCGCTTTGCGCCACCCTTCCTTGTCCAAGGAGAGTTTCGAGCTTGTCGTCATGGCAGTTCTTCGGCAAGCTTACCAAATCGGACGAATCCCAATATGGCCAAGGTCGTCATCGCGAACGTCGCCCAGCTTAGGCCGCTCATCGGGACCGAGGTCGCCGTGACCGACTGGTTCACCGTGAGCCAGGAGCGCATCGACGCCTTTGCCGGCGCGACCGAAGATCATCAGTGGATCCACGTCGACCGCGAGCGCGCGGCCAGGGAATCGCCCTACGGCACGACCGTCGCGCACGGTTTTCTCTCGCTCTCGCTTCTGCCGTACCTGCTCGGGCAGGCGATAGAGATCCAGGGCATGCGCCTGGGGATCAACTACGGCCTGAATCGCGTGCGCTTCACCGGCCCCGTACCGGCCGGCTCGCGCGTGCGAGCGCGCTTCCGGCTCGCCGCCGTCGAGGACATCGACCGCGGCGTGCAGATGACGTGGAACGTCACCGTCGAGCGGGAAGGCGAGGCGAAGCCGGTCCTCGTCGCCGAATGGATCACGCGCCGCCACGAGTAGAAGGCCGCGGGTAGGTATCGCTGAGCGCGCCTGCGTAGCGGCCGGCGGGAAGAAAGCCGGAACGAGGAGGACCATCGCCGAGCAGCGTGCGGCGCGCCGCAGGCACCGCTCAACCTGTCGCTTAGGCAATCCGAATTTCGGGTGACGCGCGGGCCCTGACAAACTTCGCGAAATCCTCGATGTTCAGGGGATGACAGAAATAGAAACCCTGTCCCTCGTTACATTGCCGAGCCTGAAGAAATCTGAGCTGTTCTTCCGTTTCCACGCCCTCGGCGATCACCCGTTGGTTGAGATTCCTTCCCATGCTGATGACTGCACTGATGACCGAGGCATCGTTGGCATTGAGAAGCATCTTGTGCACGAACGACTGGTCGATCTTCAGGATGTCGATCGGGAATTGCGTCAGGTAGCTCAGGCTCGAGTAGCCGGTGCCGAAGTCATCGACAGAAAGCTGCACTCCCAAGGTCTTGAGTGCCCGGAGCGTGGATCCGGTCGACTCCTCATCCCGCATGAGGACGCTTTCGGTCAGTTCGAGTTCAAGGCAGCCAGGCTCCAGGCCGGTCTCCGTCAGGATGCCGCGAACGTCTTCGAGAAAGTCCTTGTGCCGGAACTGCACCGCGGAGATGTTGACCGCCACCGGCATGGCCTCCACGCCTGCGTCCACCCAGGCTTTGGCTTGCCTGCATGCTTCGCGCAGTACCCAGTTGCCGATCGGTGTGATGAGACCGCAGTCTTCCGCGATGGAAATGAACTGCTCAGGAAGGATGGTGCCGCGAATCGGATGCAGCCAGCGAATCAGGGCCTCGGTGCCGGTCAGCGCACCGGTCTTGAGATTTATTTTCGGCTGATAGTGCAGGCTGAACTCGCCCCGCTCCAGCGCGCCGCGCAGGCTGGCTTCGGTGGAGAGTCGCTCGACGACCCGGGTATTCATGTCCTGCGCGAAGAACTGGTAATTGTTGCGCCCGTTTTCCTTGGCGTGATACATCGCGGTGTCCGAACTCTTGATCACGGAGTCCAAGTCCTGACCGTCATCCGGATACACTCCGATGCCGATACTCATGGTGACATGGAGGTCCTGCGCGGCGATGCGATGCGGCAAGGCCAGCGCGGTGAGTATTTTTTTTGCGAAGTGGGCGGCATCCTGCGGGCGCTCGATGTCCGGAAGCAGCACCAGGAATTCATCCCCGCCCTGGCGGCAGACGGTGTCCGAGACGCGCACACAAGCGAGCAGGCGTGTGGCAACCGACAGCAGCAGTTTGTCGCCCATCTCATGTCCCAGGGAGTCGTTGATATGCTTGAAGCGATCCACGTCCAGAAACAATATCGCGGTCTTTCTTCCGTGCCGACGAGCCAGCGCGATCGCGTGAACAAAGCGTTCATTCAGCAGCACCCGGTTGGGCAAATCGGTGAGGGCGTCGTGGTGGGCCAGATGGGCCATTTTTTCCGCCATTTCCCGCGAGCGGGTGACATCGTGGAAAACCAGCACTGCGCCGGTTACCTTGCCGTCGCGGTCGTGAATGGGAGCGGCTGAATCTTCGATCCCGACCTCGTGGCCATTGCGCTGGACCAGTACCACGCCGGCGGCCATGCCCACGGTCTTGTTTTCCGCGAGGGCCATCTCCGCCGGATTCCGCGCGGGCAGTCGGGATTCGCCGTCGAGGATGTGGAAGACTTCTGCAAGCGGCCGGCCCGCCGCATCCTCCAGGGACCAGCCCGTCATCCTCTCCGCGACCACATTCAAATAGGCGATATTGCCCGCCACGTCGGTGGTGAGCACCGCGTCGCCGATGGAGTTGAGCGTGACCCGGGCGCGTTCCTGTTCTCCGAACAACGCTTCTTCGGTCGCTTTGCGCACCGATATATCCTGGACCTGCCAGATGAAATACGAAGACGCACCGTTCCCGTCGCGCACCAGCGACATGCTCAGGAATATGTGTACGTTGTGCCCCTTTTTGTGAACGTAGCGCTTTTCTGCCTCGTAAGTGGCGATCTCGCCCGCGAGCAATTTCGTCGCGTGAGCGGAAATGATCGCCAGGTCGTCGGGATGAGTTATGGCCTGATAGGTAAGGCCCAGCATTTCCGGCTCCGAATATCCGACGATTCCACACAGGGCTCGATTGACTTTCAGCCAGCGGCCATCGGGTGCTACCAGGGCCATGCCGATCGCAGCGTGGTCAAAGGCGCTGTGGACACCCCACTCGGGGTCTTGCGCGCCTTTGAACCGACTTCGCCTCGCGGCCGGCACTCGGCCGAGTTTTCGTATACTCATCGGTGTCTCCTCGTCCCGTGGACGTGACGCCGCTTCAGCGGTGCATTCCGGCAGATTTCCGGTTGCTGCAATGGTCGTTGAAGCCATCGAAGGGGACTGTTCGTTAGCGCACATATCGCAATATATAAAGTATGGCGCCATACGGACTACATGCTGTCGTCATATCGCCACAGAATTATCAAGCTCTCTCGATACTGATAGAGGCCGTTCAGGCTACCGCCTTCGCCGGGTTCAAACCGCAGCGTCAGCTCTTTTCGGTCCTTCATGGGATCGTAGTGCGATCTCCCGCTCCCTTGCTCGGCGATGTCGGACACCGTGCTCGTCGCAGAATGGCTCACGCGCCGTCATCGGGTGCCCAGTTGCGCGCCCGCCTGATCGAGAAACTTCGTCATCTCCGACACGACTTCTTTCTGGCGTCCCGCCCACAGGTGCCCTCCGGTCGCAAAGCTCGCGAAACGCGCTCCCGGAATGCGTTCCGCAGCCGAGCGGCTGCTCTGGTATGTCCCGAACAAATCGTTCTCGATGCCGATGACGAGCGCGGGGCTTGCGATTCGCTCCAGTTCGTAACGCGGGGATGAAGCGACGATCACCAGGTCGTTCCACAGGCCCTTGCGGCGCCGGCTGAACGGCAAGGCGCTTCGCATGACCCGCAGGACGCGCTCCTGCTCCTCACGTGGAGCGTCATCGAAATCGCGCGCGGGGGTGGCGAAGACCCTCTCCAGCATGGTGTCCCGCGCGAGTTTCATGTTCAGCCAGAAAAAGAAGTCCGATCCGAGTACCGCCTCGAACATGAAGGAAGGCTGCGCGGGCGGCCGCGCCTGCGGTGCGCCCGGCGGGAAGAAAGCCGGAACGAGAAGGACCATCGCCGAGCAGCGCGCCGCGTGCCGCAGGCAGAATTCGATCGCGGAGGGCGCGCCCGCCGAGCCCCCGAGGATGGCGGCTCCGGGCAATTTCAAAGCGTCGAGCA
>DATHHZ010000290.1:0-2929 GCA_035316965.1 Burkholderiales bacterium
CGAGAAGTGGGGCAGCCAGACGATGGCGTGGGCCGAAGACGACATGGCGATCGTCGCCGAGATGGCTGCGGAGGCGGGGATCGCCCTGCCGCAAGCCCGAGTCAACCGCGAGATCTGCCGCGAGCTGAAACCGCGGCGCTATAAGTTGGAAGCATACGGGCGCTGATCGGGTCGAACCGATCTTCAGTTCATCTCCGCTGCGCAAGCTTACATTCCGTTGACAGCGCAGCGGTCGCGCGGTAACTTGCGACGCAGGTGTTCCGTGGCAACGATTATCGTTCTGCATGAAGGAACATCGGGGCAGGAGGGCGAAACCGGAGGGGAAAATGTCCGGACGCGTTCTGAAAAATCACCAAGCCAAGGAGGAGACAATGAGTTTGAACAGAAAGGCGATGGTACTTGCGGTAGGGGCGGCGCTCGCGGCGCCTTCAGCCTACGCACAAACGAGCGACAAATGGGAAATCTACGGCAAGTTCTATCCTGAGCTCACCCACTCAAGCGGCACGGGGGCGTCATCGGGCGCGAGTTCGTCTACCCTTGGGACGGCGCCAGCCGGAGGCGGGGCCATCACCAACAGGTGGGAGATGCAGGTCAACAACACCTACATCGGGTTTCGCGGGGAAAGGAACCTCGGTCGCGGGATGAAAGCGATCGGCCAGTTGGAACAGAGCGTCAGCCTCGACGAGGGAACTACACAAGCCAACGCTGCCGGCTTATCCCCCAGCTTCGGTAATCGGGACTCCTTTGCCGGTCTCGAGACGAACTGGGGCACGGTGAGGCTGGGCAACATGGATACGCCGTTCAAGAGGTACGGCGACACGCTGGGTTTTCTTGGTGTCGGCAGCGGCAACTTCGTATCGCCGAACAACGTGATACGCAGGATAGGCTCCGGCAGCAACTCGTCCGCCTCGAGCTTCAACTTGCGGCGCGCGAACGCGGTCGACTATGCCATGCCGACCTTGCTCGGAGGAGTGCAGGTCGCGGCGCAGTATTCGCTCGGGAATCCCACCGAAAGCGGCGCAGGCAATGCCGGCATCAATCCCGGGGTGAATCGCCGTCCGAGGGTCGCGTCGCTGGGGGTCAAGTGGGAACAAGGGCCGTTGTACCTCGCGGCTGCGACCGAAACCCACTTCGACCTGTTCGGTGGCTCGAGCAATGCGGGCGGCGCTGTTTCGAACGCCGCTAACGCGGGCGTCAACTCCAAGGACAGGGCGGTTCAGTTGACGGCGGTGTACAAGATCGGCGTCCACTCGATCGAAGCGGATGTGAACACCAAGCGATACAAGGAAAACGGCGCGACCGCACTAAACGCCTTCGACGAGTACAAGAACAACGCCTACGAAGTGGTCTGGGAGGCCCGCTGGACCAGCCAGTGGCGCACGGTCCTCAGTTACATAAAGGCGACCGCGGGCAGCTGCTCGGTGGTCAACGCGGGATGCAGCACCGACGGGCTCGACGGCACCCAGATCAACGCGGGCGTTGCCTATTTCCTCGATCCCAGCACCCACGTGTTCGGCCTCTTCTCTCGGGTCACGAACGGTACCGCGGCGCGCTTCAATAACACTGCGTCGCAGACCGTGAACGCGGGCGAGGACATCACTCAAGTCGCCTTCGGTATCTCGTACAGTTTTTGAAGGCCGCGCAAGCGGCGCGCCCTGCGCTCGGGCGTCATGAGCGTGCGTGTGGCCTGGGCGGGCGCTCGAGCGTCCGCCCGAATTTTTCGTGGGAGGTCCCAAGCAGGCCTTCCGGCAGAGGAGAGATGACATGCGCGGTGGATTTGATTCCCGCCGCAGGCGGATCCTCGCCGGCGCGCTCGGGACGGCGTTCCTGCCCGGGTTCGTTTTCGCTCAAGGCCAGCGGGATGCCGGAAAGAACCGGGAGATCTACCTGTACAGGGGCGCCGATCGCGAGAAGCGCATCCTCGAAGGGGCGAAGCAAGAACGCGAGGTCGTCGTCTACACTTCCTTGAACCTCAAGGACTCGGTTCCGATCGTCGAGGTCTTCGAGAGGAAATACGGCGGCGTGAAGGTCCAGCTGTGGCGCTCGAGCTCGGAGAAGGTCCTGCAGCGCGCCGTCGCCGAGGCGCGCGCCGGGCGCTTCAGCTGCGACATCCTGGAGACGAATGGCCCGGAGATGGAAGCGATGCACCGCGAAGAGCTGCTCGAGGAGTTTTTCAGTCCGCACTTCAAGGACCTGCCGCCGGCCGCCTTTCCCAGGCATCGCCACTATGTCGCCGACCGCTTCAATTTCTTCACCATCGCCTACAACACCAACCTCGTCAAGGCAAACGAGGTGCCCAACACCTACGAGGACCTGATTCAGCCGCGCTTCGCCGGCCGCGTCGGGCTCGAAGCGAGCGACGCAGACTGGTTCGGCGCCATGGTCAAGGCGATGGGCGAGGAGAAGGGCCTCGCATTTTTCAGGAAGCTCGCCGCGGCGAAACCCGAAATACGCAGCGGCCACACTTTGATGGCCGAGCTCGTCGCCTCGGGCGAGATTCCACTCGCCGCCACGATATACAACCATAACGCCGAGCGGCTGGTCGTAAAAGGCGCGCCGATCCGGTGGAAGGCGCTCAAACCCACCTTCGGGCGCCCGAACGCGATCGGGGTGGCGCGCCGCGCCCCGCACCCCTACGCGGCGCTGCTCTTTGCCGATTTCATGCTCTCCCTCGAAGGCCAGACGATCCTCAAGGAGCGCAACCGGGTGCCCTCGAGCCGCGCCGTGGACACGCACCTCAACAAGTTCCCCTTCGAGATGATCGACCCGGTGATCACTCTCGACGAGGCCGACCGCTGGGAGAAACTTTGGTCGGATCTTTTCCTCAAAGGTCAGAAGATCCAGAAGGAAACCGACTGACCGGAGCGAAAAGGACCCGACTCATGAAACCCATTCGATTCAATCTCCTCGCCTGCCTGTTTCTCGCGGG
>DATHHZ010000291.1:0-3216 GCA_035316965.1 Burkholderiales bacterium
CAAGCCTTCCGCGACGGCGTAACCGCGAAGGAGATTTCGCCAGCCTGCCGACCATCGGCTGCACAGCCACGATCCGATCGCCATCCCGCCCATGAAAAGCCCCAGCACCAGCGTCTGCGCGTAGGCCGCGTGGCCGAGAAAGAGTTTCAGATAGTGGCTCCAGATCGACTCGTAGATGAGTCCGGCAAACCCGGACACGGCGAACAGCAGGAAAAATACGCTGCGGGGGATGCGGCTCATGTGTGGATCTTCGGACGCATGTTGGCGAGCGCTGGCATTATACGGGCCGGGTGTCGCGGGGCTTGATCACGCCGCGGAGGCGTGGAAAATATATCTCTCGGAGCGCAGATGAAATTCTCAGTGTGGTTCTGTCTTTTTTTGGCAGCGATGATGCTCGCCGCCTGCGAGACCGTGCAAACAACGCAGGGCGGTGTGGTCGGCGTCGAGCGCCGGCAATCCATGTCGTCCTTGATTTCGGCTTCCCAGATCGATCGGAGCGCCGCGGAAGCCTATGGCCAAGTCATTTCCGAGGCCGGCAAGAAAAACCAGCTCAACCGGGATTCCGCTCAGGTCGAGCGGGTGCGCGGCGTCGCCAACCGCCTGATCCCGAACACCGCGGCGTTCCGCGCCGATGCGCCGCGCTGGAACTGGGAGGTGAACGTGATCACCTCGCCCGAGGTGAACGCGTGGTGCATGCCGGGCGGCAAGATCGCCGTCTACTCCGGGCTTCTGACAAAATTGGATCCCACCGACGAGGAGCTGGCTGCCGTAATGGGGCACGAGATCGCGCACGCGTTGCGCGAGCACGGGCGCGAACGCGCGAGCGAGCAGGTGGCCCAGCAGCTCGGGGTCAGCGTGCTCAGCGCGGCGCTCGGGCTCGGCGATCTGGGCGCTCAGCTGACGCAGACCCTGCTCGACGTGACGCTCTCGCTGCCGCATTCCCGGACCCATGAGACCGAGGCGGATCGCATCGGCGTCGAGCTCGCCGCGCGCTCGGCTTACGACCCGCGCGCAGCCGTTTCTCTATGGCAGAAGATGGGGAAGCTCGGCGGCGGCAAGCCGCCCGAGTGGCTCTCGACGCATCCTTCGGATCAAAGCCGGACGCGGGATCTGCAGGAGTACTCGGAACGGGTCATTCCCCTCTACGAGGCGGCGCGTAGGCGCTGAGGGAAACGAGGGGCGATCCGGTATAATTTTCTCTTTGGGCAGCGAGCCGAATGATCGCGCGCACGCTTTACGACAAGCTCTGGGAGTCGCACACGGTGCACGTCGAGGAAGACGGCACGACGCTCCTCTATATCGATCGCCACCTGGTGCATGAAGTGACCAGCCCCCAGGCGTTCGAGGGCATGAGGCTCGCGCGGCGCAAGCCCTGGCGGATATCAGCCAACCTTGCGGTGGCCGATCACAACGTTCCGACCACCGATCGCTCCCGCGGAATCGCCGACCCCGTGTCGCGCCTTCAGGTCGAGACACTCGACACAAATTGCGCGGAATACGGCATCGTCGAATTCAAGATGAACGACGCTCGCCAGGGCATCGTGCACGTCATTGGCCCGGAGCAGGGCGCGACCTTGCCCGGCATGACCGTAGTGTGCGGCGACTCGCACACGAGCACTCACGGAGCGTTCGCCTGCCTCGCGTTCGGCATCGGGACCTCGGAGGTCGAACACGTGCTTTCAACGCAGTGCCTGCTCGCAAAAAAGATGAAAAACATGCTCGTGCGTATCGAGGGGCCGCTTGCGCGAGGGGTCACCGCGAAGGACGCGGCCCTCGCCGTGATCGGCAGAATCGGCATTTCAGGGGGAACCGGCTGTACGATCGAGTACGCGGGGGGCACGGTGCGCTCGCTGACTATGGAAGGCCGGATGACCCTGTGCAACATGTCGATCGAGGCGGGGGCGCGCGCCGGGTTGGTGGCGGTGGACGAGGCGACCCTCGCGTATCTGAAGGGCAGGCCCTTTGCGCCGCGCGGCGAATTGTGGGATCGCGCGGTCGCGCATTGGCGCACGCTGAAGACCGATCCTGAGGCGAAATTCGATCACGAGGTGACGATCGACGCGCGCTCGATCAAGCCGCAGGTGACGTGGGGCACTTCCCCCGAGATGGTCGTCACCGTGGATGAGCGCATACCCGACCCCGACAGGGAGAAGGACGCGAGTCGCCGGGAGAGCATGGAGAGGGCGCTCACCTACATGGGCCTCAGGCCCAATACGCCGATGACCGACATCCGCATCGACAAGGTGTTCATCGGCTCGTGCACGAACTCGCGCATCGAGGACCTGCGGGCCGCCGCGGCGATCGTCCGCGGGCGCCGCCTTGCGTCGAACGTCAGGCTCGCCATGGTCGTGCCGGGCTCGGGGCTCGTCAAGGCGCAGGCGGAGCACGAAGGTCTTGACCGGATTTTCAAGGACGCCGGGTTCGAGTGGAGGGAGCCCGGCTGTTCCATGTGCCTGGGTATGAACGCGGACCGCCTCGAGCCGGGCGAACGCTGCGCTTCAACTTCGAACCGCAATTTCGAAGGCCGCCAGGGCACCGGCGGCAGGACCCATCTTGTGAGCCCGGAGATGGCCGCAGCGGCGGCGATCGCCGGGCACTTCGTCGACGTTCGCCAATGGAGATGATTGGAGGCTGCGCAATGAAAGACCTTATTCAACGGTTCGCAGTCCTGGCCGCAATCGCGGGATTGCTCGCCGGATGCAACACGATGGCAGGGGTGGGCAAAGATGTCGAGAAGCTCGGCACCAAGATCGAACAAAAAGCGAAAAAATAATGGAAAGGTTTACGCTGCTGCACGGCCTTGTCGCACCGCTTGACCGGGCCGATGTCGACACCGACCAGATCATCCCGAAGCAATTCCTGAAGTCGATCAAGCGCACGGGATTCGGGCCGAACCTATTCGATGCCTGGCGTTACCTGGACGAAGGCCAGCCCGACAAACCCGATGCGGGCCGCCCGCTCAACCCCGATTTCGTCCTCAACCAGCCGCGCTACAAAGGCGCCAGCATACTGCTTGCGCGCAAGAACTTCGGCTGCGGAAGCTCGCGCGAGCACGCGCCCTGGGCGCTCGCCGAGTATGGTTTTCGCGCGCTCATCGCACCGTCCTTCGCCGATATATTTTTCAACAACTGCTGCAAGAACGGCTTGCTGCCGGTCACGCTCGCGGAAGCGGAAGTGGTCCGGCTCTTCCATGAGGTCGCCGCTTTTCCGGGGTTC
>DATHHZ010000292.1:0-2303 GCA_035316965.1 Burkholderiales bacterium
CCTTGAGCAGCGCCACGCCTTTCTCTTCCCCGCCCATTTGTCCCACGACCGCGAGCAACCATTCCGCGTTGTACCTCTCGATGCCGAGACGGCCCTTCCATTTCGCGTCGAGCAAATCCTCCCATCGCTGCGGCAGCTCGGATTTCTTGACCAGGTTCGTGTTGTAGGCCTGCACGACGTAATCCAAGGACACCGCGGTCCATTCCCGATGCGGCGCCAGGGCGGCCGGCATCAAGGTCGGGAAGGCGGGCGACTCCACTTTCTGTAGCAGGCCCTCGCGGTGGAGCATCTCCAGCGTCAGGCTGCTCTGCTCGATCACGTCTGCGCCGGTTCGGCCGCTGCGTGTCTCGTTGACGACACGGTTCAGTATCTCCTCCCTGCCCGCGCGCCAGAAATTGACGCGCACGCCATACTTCTTCGTGAAGGCTTGGATGACCGGCCGCATATCGTTGATTTGCGTCCCGGCGTAGAGAGTCACTTCGCCTTCCTTCTGCGCCCCGCGGACGAGCACCTGCTCGCGGTCGGCGCCGGCATAGCGCGCCAGCCGCGCCATCTCCGGAGTGCTCTCGACCGCGAGCGCGATCGCCGACAGCAGCAGGCCGCACAGACCCAGGCTCCGGATAAAAAAATCCGGTGCGCTCAGGGTTTCTCTTCCAGCCATCGGATCGGCAGGCCGCAGGCGCGTGGAAAGCTATAAGCCGTACAGCCGCTTGGGGTTCTCCCACAGGATCTTGTTCGCCGTCGCCGCGCCGATCGCGCCGCCTTGACGCAGCTTGCGCAGCGCGTGCAGCTCCGAGGCCGTGTCGTTGTGGCCATAATCGGTGCCGATGACGATGTTCTCCTCGCCTACCCGTTCGAGAATGAGATCGAGGTCGTCCGAGGTCTGGCAGGCGACGTACATGCGGTTCTCCTTGAGCGCAGCCTTGCTGAGAAAAGGCTCGCCCCGCTTCCCGAACCGCAACGAAAGATCGTTCATGGCGTAGGGCAACCACTGAGCGCTCACTTCGATGAATGCCCAGCGCAAATCCGGAAACTTCGCCGGCACCCGCTTGAGAAGAAGATCATGAAAGGTCCCGACGACGGACAATTTGAACGTCGAAAAACCGGAGTCGGTGAAGAACAGCTCGAAGTGATCGAAGTTGCCGGTGGAGGCATGGATGCAGACAGGCAGGTTCAGCGCCTGCGCCGCCGCGTAGAGCGGAAAGAAGTAGGGATCGGAGATGCGCTGATCGTCCTCGAAGGCGCGCACGAACACGCCGCAGGCGCCGTGCTCCTTGCCGAAATGGATTTCCTCCAGAGCTTTTTCGCGGTCGCCCATGGGCGGAATCACCACCCAACGCAGGCGCTCCGGAGCCTGGCGCCAGATGCTCGCCAGCCAGCGGTTGTAGCTCCTGCAAAGCGCGGTGTCGACCTCGACCCGCTTGGTCAGCGGTCTGAGAAAAAGAGACGGGTAAAGCACGTGCACGTCGACGCCGAGCTCGTCCATGTGCGCGACACGCTTCGCGATATCGGCGGCCTCGCGCGCCGCCTCCGGCGTGTCTTGTCCGATGTTGGCATTCTTCGCGAAGACCCGGTCATCGATGAGCCAGTATTCGGAGGCGCGGGTGCGGCCGCTCTTGCGCGCGAGCACCGCGGGCCGGTACTCTTCTTGTTCGTCCGGCATGAACGTCCAGGTCCGTTCCGTTTCCACCACGTGCGAGTCTGCGTCGATGACGGGCATCTTCAAACCTCCTGTTGGCCGCCGCGAAAGTGGAGTTCCATTGTGCTCTTTCCCGCGGCCCTGAGATGGCGTGCTCCGCAGGCGTCGGCGCTATTTTGATACTATTTTGATCCGCCGCCGAGGCCGCTCGGCAGGCATAGGACATGACCGCGAGAAAGATCATGCTTGGCCGAACCCTGCTTGCCGGCGCGATGGCATTCGCTCTCTCGGTCCTGGCCCAGGAACAGGACTATCCCGGCAGTCCGATTAAGATCGTCGTCCCGGCCGCGCCCGGGGCCACGACCGATACTTTGGCGCGTATCATCGCCGACCAGCTGCAGAGAAAATGGGGCCGGCCGGCCATCGTCGACAACCGCGCGGGCGCGGCCGGCAACATCGGCGCGGAATACGCCATAAAAGCCAATCCGGACGGCTACACGCTCCTGTTCTCCTATCCGGCGCCACTGGTCGTCAACAAGAGCCTTTATCCCAAGCTCGCCCACGATCCGGATGCGTTCGGGCCGGTCTCACTGGTCGGGACGGCGCCCCTGGTGCTGGCGATGTACCCCAATGGGGTCGCGAACAGCGTGCAGCAGCTGATCGC
>DATHHZ010000293.1:0-2320 GCA_035316965.1 Burkholderiales bacterium
GGGAGCACGCCGGCGCCGTCGTTGGGCGATATGTTTCGCAAGCTGCTTGGCCGCTGCTTCGATTTCTTGCTCGGCCTCGCCACGTCTGTTCCACCACGTGCTGCCATCGGCCTTGTCTAACGCGAGCTTACCGGGCTCTACAGCGTAGGGCCAGATCAAGGCGAGATCGGCAGGCGGAACAAGCGCAGCATCATCGCCGGCGAATTCGAGCCTGATCATCTCGCGCTTTGTACCGTTCCCCATGTCGAGGGTCTGCAAACGATCAAGTAAAGCCAAGCCACGCTGGAGATGAACGACGGCCGCGCCGCGCTCGGGAATATCTGGGTGATTGAAGGCGACTGTCCAGGCTTTGGCCATCGGTTGCGGATGATGGGCACGGCTACCGAGCACGTCAGACGCGGTCACAACCAAGGTCTGCTTTTTCCCGGGAGCGAAAAAGCCCGCGTCGAAGTCGGCCAACAGCGCGCCCTCGCGTCTTCTGGCCTCCGCCGCCTCGTCCCAGTTGGCGAAACGCTCCGCCCTGACCCCACTCATGCGCTCCATCGCGCGCAGATCGTCTTCGACCGCGGCGACGAAGAGCAAACGAGATCCGGCGCGTTCCGCACGGGCCACGAACGCGCGAAGCGCTTTCCGCGGTGCCGCAACCTTCGAGAAGTCGGGCGTGGCTACAAACGCCGCCTTGGCAGGAAGCACACTCGTGCGCTTCTTCAGCTTCTTCCAGTCCCCTCGCCCCAGATACTCGCGTTCCGAATCCCTGCGGCCGGCCGCCTCCTCGATCGTACTCAGCCAGCTGTCAGCGTGGGCCGGAACTTTTGCATCCGCGAACCATCGTGCCCGATCGCAATAGTCCAGGAAGGTAGCCCGCTGCGCCCGGTCGCCGCCCAGCGCGAGGCGTTCCGACATCGGATCGATAATCAGTTCCTTGAAATCGGAGATGACGTCATGCTCATTCGGATCGACGGCAACAATTCTGCGGATCGCACCGCCGGAATGCTCGATCCGGTACGGCCCGAGAGCACCGGCCGGGAAGATCTCGAACGTCGCGCCGTGAAAGAGCGCGGCGCCCGGATATTCAGCCTCTTCGTCGAGATCGTAGCCCAATTCCGCAATGCGTGCCTCGAGGTCGTGCTCGGCATACGACGCTCGCACCTTGAGGCTTAGGCTGATGCGCGACCAACTCGCCGGCAAGGGCAGCCGCTCCATGATCGCCTCTGCCGTCGAGATGAGCAGAATGGGCCTCTTTCTTCTGGCAAGACGGCGCAAGACCGAACTCCGCCTGCCAGCGATCTCGCGCGACGGTTCCAGCCCATCGAAGGGCAACGTATTCAATCTAGGGAATACGAGAACATCGAGCGATGGATCAAGTGCATGGACGATGCCGCCGAGCCGCTCGGCCCTGTTCTCGTCTTCAGCGAGAAACACTAACCCGTCACGACCGAACTTTTTCCACTGCTCGCGAAGATGGAGCGCCAACATGCCGAGGGGCGAGGACGTCGAGATCGCCGAACCCGAGATTTTTTTGCCTTTCTTGGTCGCGCTTTTCCTGGTCGCATCGCTGGCGCCGACCTTCCTGCTTTTCTTCACGAGACTTCCATCGTCATTCGAGAACCTGGCTGCTGCGAATCGCCAACAAAATACTAGTTATCCACTTTCTACGCTTCCTTGGATTCATCCGGGCGCTGTAAATCTTGATCTTGCCGATCATCCACGTGTCAGTTGGAATTATCCCGACATAGGCTTTGAGGTCGACATCGACCTAGCTATCGTTGCATCGGCCGTGGAACTTATCTGCAAAACCCTTTACCTGAGGCGAATTACAACTCCGCCTCTGGCGCTTCGTGCGCACCCAGCCGGGATCGACCGCATTGCTCAAGGCCTGCGGCCAGCGTCGCGCCACTGCGAATGCCAGCGCGACGACCTGCAGCTTGCTTTCGGCGTAGGCCTTTGCCGGATCCCAGGTCCGCTTCGGCCAATCGAGGTCCCGCAGCGAACCCTCCCCGCCGCGATGCAGGCCGCTGCTGAGGTAAACCAGCCGAGCGGGACGATTGATCAGCCCCGTCTGTCGAAAATCGAACAACGCGAAAAATCTCGCGAAAGTCGATCTCAGGGTTTCTCTGCTACTGCATGCCGGCCATCCGGCTCTATCCAGAACCGCGCCGCCATGCCAGCAGTCCGCTTCAAATACGGCGCCAGCCGGTGATGCTCGTCAGCGGCTTCGACCATGTAGCTAAGCTCGGACACGCTTGTCGAGGAGTGTCGCCAGCCGAGCGGCCGACGGTACGATCGACTGCCGCGGAAACCCGCTAAACCCCAGCATGAG
>DATHHZ010000294.1:0-2151 GCA_035316965.1 Burkholderiales bacterium
TGCCCCTTGTGATGCAGCTGCCCGCCTTCGGATTTCGGCCGCATCACCAGCGGCAGATCCTCGACGGACGCGGGCGGATACGCGAGTCCCTCCGGCGCCGGCGTCAGCCCGGTCGCATTGCACACCGCGGTGGCTTCGATCGCCGGCTTCGAGCCGTCGAGAAAAGAGTTGAACATCTTCGGGCTGAGTCCGCCCACGCGGGCCTGCTCTGGCGTAAGGCCGTAATAACCCCACACGGTTTCCGGCGTGGACTGCGCGAAATGCGGCAGCCATTTGTGGCCGCGCCCGGCCGCCACCACCGGGAAGCCCGCCGCGCGCGCCCAATCTACGAGGTCGCAGATGATCGCGGGCTGATCGCCGTAGGCGAGGCTGTACACGACGCCTGCCTCCTTGGCTTTTTTTGCGAGCAAGGGCCCGCACAAGGCATCTCCTCGACCGTTACCATCACCACGTGCTTGCCGTTTCGGAAGGCAGCGAGCGCGTGCTCGACTGCGGCGATCGGATTCCCGGTGGCTTCGACGACGATCTCCACGGCCGGGTGCGCGACGAGCGCACGCCAGTCCTCCGAGATGTGCGTCCGCCGCTCCTTCAGCGCCACATCCAAGGACGCGGCGGCGTAGTGTTCCTGCCTCCAGCCCACGCGCTCCAGGCTGGCCCGTGCATTCGCGGGAGAAAGGTCCGCGATACCGACCAGATGCACACCCGGCGTCTTCGGCACCTGCGCGATGTACATGGCGCCGAATTTGCCCGCGCCGATCATGCCGACCCGCAGCGGCTTGCCTTGCGCTTCGCGCTCCTGGAGCTTTGCGTACAGATTCATGCGGCCTTGAGCACGCCTTGCAGCTCTTCCGGCGGAGTTCCGTCTTTCCACGGAAGCGGCACGTCGTACTGCTTGAGCAGACAATCGTCGGGGAGGCACTTCAAGGGCGCGAAGTTGCGGTGCGCGATGTACCCCGGACGCTTGAAGCGCCGTATGTGGTTTGACACCGCGCACAAGCTCAGATAGACGCTGACCCGATTCCAGGGAGAGAGGTTGGCAGTGGAGGCGTGCACCAGGCAGGAATGAAACAGAATCATCGACCCGGGCGGACCTTTTGGAGCCACGATGCCGCCGCGCTCGACGAGTTTTTTGATGGTGTCGTGGTTGATCGTCCAAAGGGGGTAGCTGGTCGTCGAGGTGTCGTGATCGGCTTCGATCACACCGAGCTTGTGGCTGCCGGGAATGAACATCAGCGGTCCGTTGAACTCGTTGACCTCGTCGAGGAAAATCGCGACGTTCATCGCGCGAGCCTCGGGCATCAGGTCGTCGTTCTTCCAGGTGCCGTAGTCCTGGTGCCACTGCCAGAGGTCGCCGTCGAAAGCCAACTTGCCGTTGATTTTGAACTGGTGCATGTACAACTCTTCGCCGAAGATCAGCATGATCGGCTCGACCATGCGCGGATGGCGCGCGAGCTTCGCGAAAGGGGTGCTGTACATGTGTGCGGCGAAGTTCGTGCGCACCGCGTCGCTCCCCTTCTCGCGCACGTTCTCGGGCCTGCGCTGGGCGTAGAGCCGCGGTACCTCGTCGAGCAGGACTTTGATCTCATCCGGTTTAAACAAGCTCGGAAAGAAAAGATAGCCGTCGCGCTCGAAATGCTGGATTTGTTGCGGGTTGAGCTCCATCGCGAAATCCCACCGTTAGATTTCGACCGCGCGATGAGCGGCGTCATGCGTCTGCTCGATCGCGCGGCGGTAAAGCCGCACGCGCAGCGTGTCGGCCTTTACCGCTAATTATAGACCTGAAACGCCCGCTCTCAGCGGCCGCCGACTCAGGGTGCCGGACGCGGCGGAACGACCTGAAAGAAGATCTCGTCCTGCTTGATCAAGCCGAGTTCGTAGCGGGCGCGCTCCTCGATCGCTTCGAACCCCTGCTTCAGGTCACGCACTTCGGCATCGAGCGCGCCGTTGCGCCGGCTCAGCCTGGCGTTCGCTTCTTTCTGTTCCTGCACCTGCTGGTCGAGACTCCATACCCGGAGCCATCCGCCCTTCCCGAGCCACAAAGGATACTGCAGCAAAAGGGTGAAGGCGGCGAGAGTGAGAGCGAGTATTCTCATCTCAACTGATAGAAAGCTTCCCGCCCCGGGTAGCCGACCGCGTCGCCAAGGTCTTCCT
>DATHHZ010000295.1:0-2106 GCA_035316965.1 Burkholderiales bacterium
GATCTTGATCGCCGCCTCGTTGGCTTCGCAACCGGAGTTGCAGAAGAACACGCTGTCGGTGCCGCTTATCGCCGCGAGCCTGTCCGCGAGCTTTTCCTGCTCGGCGATGCGGTAGAGGTTGGACGTGTGGATCAGACGCGAGCTCTGCTCCGCGATCGCGCGCGTCAGTTTCGCGTGGCCGTGACCGAGCGTGTTGACCGCGATCCCCGCGAGCGCATCGAGGTACTTCTTTCCGGATTCGTCCCACACCCACACGCGCTCGCCGCGGGTAAAGGCGACCGGAATCCGGCTGTATGTGTTCATCGAATGAAGCATGAAATCACCCGTCAATGTTTACGGCGCAGCGAAGCGCTTGCGCCAAAATCTCTTTGGAACGCGCCGTGAGGCGCGGGCGCTTATTGCCGCGCTCGGCGTCGTCGGGTGTCGGGCCGAATGGGCGAAGCCGCGGCGCCTGCGTGACGCGCTAGCCGGATAAAGGTCATCTCGTCGCCCTGTGCGATAATCGAATTGCTCTGAAGGGCGAATAGCTTAGCACAACGAATTCGGCATGGGAACGCGCCTGACGGTATTCAATCAGAAGGGCGGGGTCGGCAAGACGACGACCGTGCTCAACTTGGGCGCGGCGCTCGCGCGGCGGGGAGGGGTGCCGCTGCTCGTCGACCTAGACGCGCAGTCGCATCTCAGCTCGATCCTCAACCCGGGAGCCTCAAGCGGGGAAAGTCTGTTCGCGTACTTCAACGCAGGCAGGCCGCTCAAGGAAGTTGCCCGGCCGGTTCGCTTCGGCGGCGAGCTCATCCCGGCGCATATGGAGCTGGTCAAGGTGGATTCGCTGTTCGGCAGGGGGCCGGACATTCTGAACAAGCTCAAGCGGGGACTGGATGCGGGCTGGGACGGTACGCGACCGGTGCTGATCGATTGCTGCCCGATGTTGGGAGTGCTGTCTCTGTCGGGGATTTTTGCCTCCGAACGGGTTCTGATTCCGATCTCGACCGACTACCTCGCCCTGAGGGGAGCGCTCGCGCTCGAAAAGACCCTGAAGGCGCTCGAACACGTGCTGAAGCGGCGCGTCGCGCGTCGCTACCTCCTGACGCGGTTCGATTCGCGCCGGCGCATGTCGCACGACATCGCCGGACAGCTCGCCTCCCGGTTCGGGGCGGAATTGTGCCAGACGCGCATCGCCGAAACCGTGAGCATCGCGGAGAGCCCCGCGCTCGGCAAGGACATTTTCAGCCATGCGCCCAACAGCCGCGGGGCGCAGGACTACGCGGGCCTGCTGGAGGAATTGCTGTCCTCGGGATTTCTCGAGGCGTCGTGAGCGCCCGGCGCTACTTGCTGATCAGGGAAACGATCTCTTCGAAGCTCGTTCCGTCCGGGGCGGCCGGAGCCGGCACCAGGGTCGGCTGCATCACCGCGGGCTGCATGACGCTGCGTTCCAGGATCTCGCAGTGCAGGTACATCTGCCGGAGCTTTCTTTCGGCGTCGGCCTCGTTGCGGCCGTGAATCATGAGGTGCTCGACGACCAGGCCCTGCCGCGTGCGGATGCGAAAGCCGAATTTCGTCGTGTTCAATGACGGCAGCATAATTTTCTCGGGAACGCCTGTATAACATACCGATTTTCGTGTTGCAAGGCCGAAGCGCGGTGGCGGGCCCGGCCCCTAACCGATCCGGCGCAGGCCGCGCTCCTCGGCGGGCTTCAGTACCCGGAGGCAGGGTAGATATCCGTCATAGACAATCCCGTGAAGCTCGACGCGCTTCTGGGAGCGCAGCAAAGCGACCAGATAGTGGACGATTTCCCGGGTGATGACCTGCCCCGGGACGAGCACGGGGATGCCCGGGGGATAGGGGACGATCTGGTCGGCGCAGGCCCGGTCGAGCAGCCCCCGCCGGATGTTGTCCTTCTCGTCGACCAGGGGCACCAGTTCCCCGCCGCAGTAGAAGGCGTCGCGCGGCAGGTAGCGCAGCCGGGTGAAGCTCGGGATTTCCGGGAACCGATATAGGCGGCGCGGCGCGCGGCCCTCGCGCGCGATGCGCATTAGAGCATCGTACAGGCGCGAGACTTTGCTCCGCGTCGTGCCGATGGTGAGCAGCAGGGTCAGCGTGTTGAAG
>DATHHZ010000296.1:0-5524 GCA_035316965.1 Burkholderiales bacterium
TCCTTCGCCATTGCGGCGGCTTCAGGTTCCGCTCTTGGCCGCGATCGACCGCGTCAGCTCGTCGGGCGCAAACACCTTGCCGTCCTTGATCACGCGGTGGATCTTGCCGAGGTTCATCACGTCGGTGAGCGGGTCCGCATCCAGGATGACCAGGTCCGCGAGCTTTCCGGGAACAAGCGTGCCGATCTCCCGCTCCATGCCCATGGCCTTTGCTCCATTGGATGTCGCGGATCGCAGTACCTGCAACGGCGTAAGGCCGGCCTGGGTCATGATTTCCATTTCCCGAAATACCGATGGCCCGTGCAGGGTTCCGATGTTGCCGGCATCGGTTCCCATGACGACAGGAATCCCCGCATCCCATATCTTGCGCAGATTCTGAAGTGCGACGGCCGAGGGTTTGGGGGGCGCTGGCTGGCTCATGGCCTTGACCACCCGTTCGGGAAGCTTTTCCTTGGGAATTCTCTGCAAATCGTTCATCGCGGCGAGGATCTGCGGATCGGCCAGGCGCCGCTCGGCCTCGGTCGGCCGCCACGTATTCGACAGCGCATACCGGTAACCCTGGATGACGAAGAGGGTCGGGCAGTAGAGTGCGCGGTTCTTTTTCGCCAGGGCGAGGAATTCCTCGTCCACCGGCTCGTCCTCGACCGAGTGCACCAGAAAATCCGCGCCGGCTCTGAGCGACGCCTTGGCCACGATGAGCTCGGTCGCGTGCACGGCAAGGCGCACTCCGGCCGCGTGGGCCGCATCGCCAGCCGCTTTGACGATCGCCTCCTGCGCGGCGAGGTCGTCGCCCTGGCGGTGGATGAACCACACCTTGATGAAATCGGGCTTGCGTTCCAGTTCGCGCCGGACCAGCGCCCGCGCCTCATCCGCCGAGGTGATCTTGATGATGGGAGGATCGCCGAGATCGAGCTTCACGCGATCGACCATGGAAATCAGCGGGCCGGCGACGGCGACGCGGGGCGCCGCGGGACTCTTCACCGCCGCGTCGCGCATCTCGAAATTCCAGAACGGCCCGCCGATATCCACGACGCCGGTGACGCCGCTCGCGAGCCAGACCTTGAACGTTGCGGGAAGGCGGGCCTTGTTGCGCTCGACTTCCTTCGCATAAGGCATCCAGGCGTTGAAGTCGGCCACATCGGGGCGCGTGTAGAGATTGCCCGATTGGAAGAAGTGGACGTGCGAATCGATCAACCCGGGAACGACCCATTTGCCCTTGCCGTCGATCCGCTTCGCCCCCGCCGGCACGGGAGTCGAGCTTGCCGGCCCGATCGACTCGATGCGGCTCCCGGCGATGATCACCGTGCTGTTCGATGCGACCGCGGAAGGAAGATCCCGATCGGGATGAACGACCGTGGCGCCGACGATCGCGGTGATATCCGCCGCCTGGCATGGAACGCCTGCCAGAATCCATGCTGCAAGACCTAACCAGGGCGTGCGAGTGGGCATTTGCCGTTCCTTTCTCGGAGAATCTTTCGAGGTCTGCGGCCGGATCCGCTCATCCGCGTGGTCACGCGCAAAGGCGCCGTCCGGCAGGAGCTGGATCTGGGAGCGCTCAACGAATTACGGCTCATGCACGTCGCCTGCTACTGCAACGAGCGCCGCCCGGCCCGTTCGCGCCTTCAATCCGAATGCGACGCGCATGACTCGAACTCGCTGTCAGCTTGCGCGCGCATTGAACGTCAATTGCGGACGAGCGCGCTCCGGTTGCCCGGGAAGCGGCGCAGGAACCGCGCCGCGACGAACCGCCCCGCACTCAAGATAGAACGGCTCGGCATTCGGGTCGGCGTCGACGGTAACTTCCGCGGCTCCACCGCGAGCCGCGGTCTCGAGGGCATGCGAAAGAAGCGCCCGGCCGACGCCCAGGTGCATGAATCGCGGCAGGACCCAGAGATTGTCGAGCTCCCACGAACGACCCAAGGGAGAAAGAGAGTAGAAGCCCGCGACTTCAATTCCGACCATTGCGACGAAGGTCGGCCTGGCGCGGATGCCCTGTGGCGATACGGTCAACTCGGCGCGCCAACCTTCCAGAGCTTCGGTCGAATAGCCCCAGTGCGTCTTGGCTCGCATGGCCAGCGCAGAAAGGAGTTGTGCCTCAGTCTCTACGGCTCGCCGAATGTTCATCGTGCAGCTATTTGCCCAGATGCTCCGAGACAAGCCACTTTATCTCCGGGAAGTGTACTTCTTCCCAGTTCTTGGTTCCGTAGAACGTGGCAATGCGCTTCCGGTCCAGGTAAACCACCCACCCCGGCCGGACGGCGGGCCTTTTCTCCTCTCCGCGCCGCATGCGTTCATAGACCCAGACGATATCCGGAGGAAAATCCCGAAGCGTATAGGGATCAGCCAGTCGCTCGTTCTTCACGACGCGGTACGTGATCTTCCTGAATTCCTGCGATTCCTTGAATCTCTTCTCCATTCCGGACAGGGGACTTTCCCAATAGGTACACCAGCGACAGTCTTTGGATGCCCAGTAAACGACCACCAGCTCGGGCTTGGCAGCGTCAGCGGCCGTCCCCCAAGGAAGGCCCAGGCATACGACCAGCAGCGATAGGACTACTGAAATGCGCTTACTCATATTAGCTCTGCCGATTTTTGCGACGCGCTGGGTCCAGTATTCCCACTATTCGCTCCTTGCGACTGTCGAGGCCATCTTCAACCTGGATACGCTCGGGCAAACGACACCTACACTACCCCGATGTCGGACCTGTTCAGGGGCGGAATCCCTTAGGACTTCGCCTTCTTCGAAGGTTTCGACTTGCCAGAACTGTTGAGAGCGACCGCTTGGCGAACGAGCGCCTTGAAGGCGGACTCGTCAACTTCTTCTCCTTCGTGGATGTCGATCGCGCGGCGTGCGTTTCCGTCGAGACTCGAGTTGAAGAGACGGGCCGGATCCTTCAGAGACGCGCCCTTGGAGAAGGTAAGCTTCACGACATTCTTGTAGGATTCGCCAGTGCAAATGATGCCGTCGTGCGACCAAATCGGAGTGCCCATCCACTTCCACTCCTCGACGACGTCCGGGTCTGCGTCCTTGATGAGCTTGCGCATTCTGCTGAGGGTTTCCCCGCGCCAGTCCCCGAGTTCGGCGATCCTTTTCGAGATGAGCTCCGATGCCGACTGGCCTTGGCTCGCGCCCGACTTTTTCATGTTCTCATCCTAGAAGTTCCAGTAGGCGATGACCGCTGCCGCGATGATCCCGATATCAGGAGTCGAACTTTTTGAACAGAACGGGGGCGAGGGCTACCAGCAAGAGGAGTATGAAGGCGGCCAAGGGCGCGCCGCGCGCCATGTTTGCCAGGGGAAGAACGACGAAGATCAGGACGAGAATCCAGGGAGGCAGGGCGCGGCTGTACTTGAGGTAGGCGAGAAAACCTGCGGGGACTTGGACGCGCTTCCCCCGCTCGGAGCGATCCCTTTGCGCCGCCCTTTCCTCGAGCCAGATCAGGAATACGTAGAGCTGCCCCACCACTCCGCACAGCCACACCGCCGCACCGAGGAGCAGGGCGAAGAACCTCAGCCACAGCGGCGGGTCGAAAACCAGACGGACCGTCCTGAACATGACGTCGATGGAGCATATCGTGCTGACGAGGAAGAACACGAGAACCACGGGAAGCACGGCCCATATGCGGGATAGGACATAGTCGCGGAAGACTTCGTCGCGCTGGAATTTGAGCGCGAAGTCGCGCGCGTCCCGCAGCACCCTGCGCGGGCGCAGCTGGTCGAGCATGTCGCCCGCCGCCGCGCGCAATTCGCGCTCGTTGAGCCTCATTCCGCGGATCCGCCACCGATAGATCTTCATGGAGGGGCATCCTAAGACCATCCGCGGACGTATGCAAATGTCATGGGGCCCGGGCCGTGCAATACGCACGCCGGCCGCGCCCTCCTCCGGCCCCGCGACAGCCGCCATCGTGTAAGCTTCAGCAGATGAAAACAATCGCCATCGAAGAGCATTTCATCACGCCGATGTACCGGCAGCAGGTCGCCGCGAACGAATTCCGGAATTTCTATCTCAGGTCCCGCAGCGAGCAGATCGGCCACGACATCGTCGAGCAGAATTCGGATCTCGGCGCGAAGCGCCTCGCGCACATGGACGCCGCCGGAATCGATATGCAGGTGCTCTCGTTCGGCTCGCCCGGACCTCAAGGCTTCGGCGCGGACGTTGCGATCCCGATGGCGAAGGACGCGAACGACCTCGCGCACGCGGCGGTCAAAGCGCACCCGGACCGTTTCGCCGCCTTCGCCGCGCTGGCGACCGCCGACCCCGGCGCCGCGGCCGAGGAGCTTGGGCGCTGCGTCACCAAGCTCGGTTTCAAGGGCGCGATGATCCACGGCCACACGCAGGGGAGTTTCCTCGACGAGAAGAAATACTGGGTCATCTTCGAGCGCGCCCAGGCGCTCGACGTGCCGCTCTATCTGCACCCCACCCTACCGCACCCGGACGCGGTCAAGGCCTATTTCCAGGGATACGAGGACCTCGCCCGGGCGGGCTGGGGTTTCGCGGTGGATACGAGCTGCCATTTTTTGCGGATCGTCTTCGCCGGGGTGTTCGACGCCTACCCGCGCCTCAAGATCATCCTCGGACATCTGGGCGAAGGGTTGCCTTTCGCGATGCACCGGCTGAACGATCACACCTGGCGCGCGGCCGCGCGAAGAGGTCTTGAGAAAACGCCGCTGCAGTATCTAAAGGACAATCTGCTCGTCACCACCAGCGGCAACTGGTACGAGCCCGCGTTCCTGTGCACGCTGCTCGCGCTCGGCGCGGACAACATCCTGTTCGCCGTGGACTGGCCCTACGAGCCGAACACCGCGGGAATGGAATTCCTGAAAAAGCTTTCGATCAGCGACGCCGACCGCGAGAAAATCGCTCACGGCAACGCCGAGCGCATCCTGCGGATGTGATGCCGGCGCGTCTCCCCTCTCCGTGTGGTGGCGCACAGAGAAACCTGCCGAGTAGGTCATAATGGGCGTGTGAGTGAGGACCATATGAACAGAATAGGGTTGAGGGCGAACGGCAAACCGGGTCGGTCGTCAACTCGAAGATAGGCCACCGTCATTTCCCATCCCGATCAGCCGTGGGCAATTCGCGTTTCGCGAGCGGATTCCAGCGAAGCGCTGGATCGCCTGATGGACGCTTGGTACAAGGGGGTCATGGCCGGAGGGGGCCTGAACGGAGCGATCGGCTTCGACTCGCACATGGAGCGCAGGGATTGGGAAAGCGCAAAGAACAGCATCGAGCGAAGCTATGGGCGCTCGAGCCGCATGCACCGACTCACCCTGGATACCTTGAGCGCAGCAATACAGAGCAGAAGGATGCTCAGCCCCCGGCTGGCGAGCTGACAGCGTGCTCAGGAATCCCGCTCTCGAAACGGCATGGCGTGATCTGAATCGCAGGTCCGCGATTCTTTGGCTGCTGTTCTTCGGCTGCATTCCGGGAATGTTTCTCCTTGCTTACCTGCTGAACGGTCTGCTCCTGCAGGAGGCGTCGTTTTTCGTCGTTGCGCTCGCCTGGATGGGCGCGATCGCCTTG
>DATHHZ010000297.1:0-4004 GCA_035316965.1 Burkholderiales bacterium
CGTATGCGGACATCACCTTCGACGGCTGGAAGGCGCCTTCGATCATGCAGGTGCCCGGCGCGCGCGACATCGCGGTGGAATTCTTCACCATGTCGAAGAGCTACAACATGGCGGGCTGGCGAATCGGTTTCATGGTCGGCAACAAGGACCTCGTCGACGCCCTCGCGCGCATCAAGAGCTATCACGATTACGGGACCTTCACGCCGATCCAGGTGGCCTCGATCGTGGCGCTGGAAGGCCCGCAGGACTGCGTCGAGGAGCACCGCATGAAATACCAGAAGCGCCGCGACGTCATGGTGCGCGGCCTGCACGAAGCCGGCTGGATGGTTGAGAACCCGAAAGCCTCGATGTACCTCTGGGCGAAGATTCCCGAAGCCTACGCGAAGCTCGGCTCGCTCGAATTCGCCAAGAAGATATTGAAGGACGCGAAAGTCGCGGTGTCGCCGGGGGTCGGCTTCGGCGAATACGGCGACGACCATGTGCGCATCGCGCTCATAGAGAACGAGGCCCGGTCGCGCCAGGCGATCCGCGGCATCAGGGAAATGTTCCGCAAGGACGGGCTGATCAAGTCATGAACATCGTCCACATCACTGATGACGCGGGGAGGGTCGTCGAGCACGGATGGTTGAAGCGGGCGGAAGGGGTGCATCGCCAGCTTCGGACCGCGCTGCCCGCAGACTACGAGGGCAAAATGAAGCGCGTGTTCGCCGGCGGCGCGCGCATGTGCGTCGCGACGGAAGGGGATGCCGTGCGGGGCGTCGCCGTATACCGCATCGGCGAGAATACCTTCGAGGGACTTCACCTGTATGTCGATGACCTCGTGACCGACGAGAAACTGCGCTCCAAGGGTGTCGGCCATGCGCTGATGGAGCATCTGCGGGACCTCGCGCGGGCGGCGGACTGCGAGGCCTGTACGCTCGATTCAGGCACGCAGCGGGCGCAGGCGCACAAGTTCTATTTTCGCGAAGGCATGGTGGTCACCTCGTTTCACTTCAGGAAGCCGCTCATATGAAGCCGATCAACGTGGGCTTGCTCGGCATCGGCACAGTGGGCGGCGGCACCTGGGCGGTGCTCGCGCGCAACCGGGAGGAGATCTCGCGCCGCGCCGGCCGCGACATCCGTATCAGCGTCGTCGCCGACAAGGAAACGGCGAAGGCGAAGAAGCTGACCGGCGGCAAGGCGCGCGTCACGGCGGACGCGTTCGAGGCGGTGCGCGATCCCGACATCGACATCGTGATCGAGCTGATAGGCGGCACCACCACCGCGAGGGAACTCGTCCTCGCCGCCGTCGAGAGCGGCAAGCACGTGGTCACCGCGAACAAGGCGCTGCTCGCCATCCACGGCAACGAGATCTTCGCCGCCGCGCAGAAGAAGGGCGTGATGGTCGCCTTCGAGGGCGCCGTCGCCGGCGGCATTCCCATCATCAAGGCGCTGCGGGAGGGCTTGAGTGCAAACCGAATCGAGTGGATCGCCGGGATCATCAACGGCACCTCGAACTTCATCCTCTCGGAGATGCGCGACAAGGGCCTTTCTTTCGCCACGGCGCTCAAAGAGGCGCAAAAACGCGGCTATGCCGAGGCAGACCCGACCTTCGATATCGAAGGCGTGGACACCGGGCACAAGCTCACCATCATGGCGGCGATCGCCTTCGGCATCCCGATGCAGTTCGACAAGTGCTACAAGGAGGGCATCGCCAGGCTCACCGAAGGAGACATCCGCTACGCCGAGCAGCTCGGCTACCGAATCAAGCTGCTGGGGATCACCAGGCACACCGCCCAGGGCATCGAGCTGCGCGTGCACCCGACGCTGATCCCGGCGAAACGCCTGATCGCCAACGTCGAGGGCGTCATGAATGCCGTGCTGGTAAAAGGCGACGCAGTGGGCCCGACGATGTACTACGGAGCGGGCGCCGGCGCCGAGCCCACGGGGAGCGCGGTGGTGGCTGATCTCGTGGACGTCACGCGCCTGCACACTGCGGACCCCGAGCAGCGCGTGCCGCACCTTGCATTCCAGCCCGACCGCATGTCCAGCCTCAAGGTCCTGCCGATGGACGAGGTCGTGACTTCGTATTACCTGCGCATGCAGGTCGAGGACCGCCCGGGCGTGCTCGCGGACATCTCCCGCATCCTCGCCGACGCCTCGATTTCCATCAACGCCATGGTGCAACGCGAGCCCGCCAAGGGCGAAAAGCAGGTCGACATCATCATGCTCACCCATCAGACCCGCGAGAAGAGCATCAACACCGCGATCGGCAAAATCGAGAAGCTGCCGGTGGTGACGGGCAAGGTGACGAGGATTCGACTGGAGGAGCTGCAGTGATCGGGATGGAGACGTTACTGAACCCCGATTCCTGATTCCCATGCTTTACGTCAGTACTCGCGGCAGTGCGAAGCCGCAGCCGTTCACCGAGATCCTGCTGGAAGGCCTCGCGCCGGACGGCGGCTTGTTTCTGCCTGAGGAATTTCCGAAATTCAATCTCGCCGATCTTTCCGCGATGCGCCGCATGAGCTACGCGGAGCTCGCGTTCGCGATCCTGTCGAAGTTCGCCGACGATATTCTCACCGGAGACCTGAAAGGGCTGGTGGACAAGACCTACACGAAGGAAATCTTCGGCAGCGAGGACGTTACGCCGGTGAAAAAGCTGGAGCAGGGCCTCTATCTCCTCGGCCTCTCCAACGGACCGTCGCTCGCCTTCAAGGACGTCGCGCTGCAGCTCCTCGGGAACCTCTTCGAGTACGTGCTGGAGAAGCACGGCAGGCGGCTCAACGTGGTCGGCGCGACTTCCGGCGACACCGGGTCGTCCGCCGAGTACGCGCTGCGCGGCAAGAAGAACATCAAGGTTTTCATGCTATCGCCGCAGGGCCGCATGAGCGCGTTCCAGGCGGCGCAGATGTACTCGCTGCAGGACGCCAACATCTTCAACATCGCCGTGCGCGGCGTCTTCGACGACTGCCAGGACATCGTCAAGGCGATCTCGGGCGATTTTGCGTTCAAGGCGAGACACCGCATCGGCGTGGTCAACTCGATCAACTGGGCGCGCGTCGCGGCGCAGGTCGTGTATTACTTCAAGGCGTATTTCGCCGTGGGCGGGGAAGCGTCCTTCGCCGTGCCTTCGGGGAACTTCGGCAACGTCTACGCCGGGCACGTCGCAAGGGAGATGGGCCTGCCGATCAGGAAACTCATCGTCGCGACCAACGAGAACGACGTGCTTGACGAGTTCTTCCGCACCGGGCGCTATCGCGTGCGCAAGGCAGCCGAGGTGAAGGCCACCAGCAGTCCCTCGATGGACATCTCGAAGTCGTCGAACTTCGAACGCTACGCCTTCGATCTCGTCGGGCGCCACGGCGTGAAGCTGCGCGCGCTTTGGGAGGAGTTCGATCGTGAGGGAATGCTTGATCTTTCCGGAACGGAATATTTCCGGCGGGTTGCGGACACCGGATTTGTCTCGGGATCGAGCACCCACGCGGACCGCCTCGCGACCATCCGGCGCGTCTGGAAGGACTATGGCGTCATGATCGACCCGCACACCGCAGACGGCGTCAAGGTCGGGCTCGAACACCGTGAGCAGAACGTTCCGCTCGTATGCATGGAGACTGCCCAGGCCGCGAAATTCGCGGAAACGATACGCGAAGCGCTCGGCCGGGAGCCACAGCGTCCGGCCGGATTCGAAAACCTGGAGAAACTGCCGCAGCGTTTCGAGGTCATGGATGCCGACGTGGGGCAAGTCAGACACTACATCGCGGCGGCGACATCACATTCCGTGTGAGTTAACTGATGTTTGGATGGACATACGACCCTCAAGAGGATCGTTAGAGTGGAAGATAAGAAGCGGATACTGACTGGAATCCGTCCGACCGGGCCCTTGCACCTCGGTCACTATGCGGGCGCGCTCGAGAACTGGGTGAGCCTGCAGACCCGTTACGACTGCTGCTTCCTGATCGCCGACTATCAGGTGTCTGACTATGCTGACGACATCGCGCGGGTGCGGGAGGCGGTATGGGAGG
>DATHHZ010000298.1:0-3403 GCA_035316965.1 Burkholderiales bacterium
CGCAGGCGGCCTTTGGACGGCTCGCGCAGACCGTGCGCCAAGCCGCTCGCTATCGGGACCTCGCGCGGTTCCTGATATGCATCGTCTTCTATCAAGCGGGAATCCAGACGGTCATCGCGCTCGCCGCGATTTACGCCGAACAGGCGCTCGGTTTCACGACGAAGGATACGATTGCCCTCATCTTGGTGGTCAACGTGACTGCCGCAGTCGGCGCGTTCGCCTTCGGCAACATCCAGGATCGACTCGGACATGTGCGAACCATTGCTCTTACTCTTCTTCTGTGGATCGCAACGACCTTGATAGCTTGGTCCGCGTCGGAGTCCGGACTTTTCTGGGTGGCCGCCAATCTCGCAGGACTGTGTTTGGGTTCCTCGCAGTCGGCCGGCCGGGCGCTGGTCGGATACCTGAGCCCCGCTGACAGGCGCGCCGAGTTTTTCGGACTCTGGGGGCTGGCAGTAAAGCTGTCCTCGATTCTGGGGCCGATTACCTACGGCTCGGTGACCTGGATCACCAATGGCAATCATCGTCTCGCCATGCTGGCGACCGGCGGATTCTTCGTTGCCGGCCTTGTCTTGCTGGCGGGGATCGATGTCCCTCGCGGTCGGCGCGCGGCAGAACAGCCCTAGCAGTCGTCGTCGCGAAGACTACGGAACCTGCGCGGCGGACATCTGCGCCAATATGCTCTCGCTATAGTTCACCAAATAGGCTGAGTCGCGGTTGCGGTCGTAGTAGCGCGGGCGCGGAAGCATCGCTGCCAGACGCGCCGCCTGCTCCGGTTCGAGGCCGGCTGCCTCCACGCCGAAGTAGTGGCGTGCCGCCGCTTCGGCTCCGAAGACGTTTTCGCCCCATTCCGCGACGTTCAGATAGATTTCGAAAATGCGCCGCTTGTCCATGGAGGTCTCGAGCATCGCGGCAAGAATCGCCTCCTGGCCCTTGCGCAGCAGACTGCGCTCGCCCGAAAGAAACAGGTTCTTAGCGACCTGCTGGGTGATGGTCGAGCCCCCGGCGACAAATTTCCCGCGGCGCTGGTTCTTGTCCATCGCCCGCTGGATGCCTTCCCAATCGAAGCCCTCGTGATCGACGAACTTTGCGTCCTCTGCAATGATGATGGCGCGCTTCAGGTGGATCGAAATTCGTTCGTAGTCCGCCCATTTCTGATCGAGCGCCGCCTTGGGCTTGTTCTGTCGCAAGGCCTCCAGGCGCGCATCCATGACTCGCGTCGTGGCGGGATTGTGCTCGACCCAGTACAGGATCTGCGCCAAGAACCAGAACTCGTAGACGGCAAGGCTGACGACCGCCGTCCCGGCGGTATAGCAGAACATCCTCCACAGTGAAACGAGCAGCCTCATTCTGCAGGCGCTTTGCGCTACCCGGGCCGCTCAGCTTGCACTGCAAAAAAGGCCCATCCCTTCCTAGTCACTGAATACCTTATCACCGCGCGCGAAATGCCAGGTGCGGGTGATCACCAGGATGTCGGTTTCCCTGCGGATGTCGGCGGGGAATCTGGCGTAGGGCGCAGCCAGTTGAACGATGCGCTGTGCGGCGGCATCGAGGATTTTGTATCCGGAGGATCGCTCGAGATCCATCGCCACCAGTGTGCCGTCCGAGTTAATCGACACGGTGAGCCTGAGGTTGCCGTAGATTCTGCCGCGCGCACTTTCGGGATAGTTGAGATTCCCGATGCGCTCGATCTTCTGGCGCCAGTCCTCGACATAGAGTGCGTACCGAACCTCGGCGGCACGCGCGCCCACGAAGGTCTTGCGCGGACGCTTGTTGTACTCCTCGATCTGGCGCGCGATTTGCGCTTCCATCCGAGCAACGATCAGGGCGCTTTCGGCGAGATCCGCTCCGGAGACCTGCGACCTCATCTCGGCCTGCGGTTCGGGCTCGGCCGAGGCGATCTCTTTCCGAGACTGCACTTGTGAGAGCAGTTGTCTTTGTCGCGCCTCTAGCTCCTGCACGCGGCGGATCGCCTCCTTCAAGTCTGAGCCGCGCTCCGTCGGCTGCGTTACCGGAAGCGGGGATTTCGCCCGGCGATCGAGATCGGTATCGCCACCCCCGTCAAGGTTGGACTGGGCGTGGACCTCGGGCCGGGCCGGCTTCGAGCGGGTTTTCGAATTCACCAACACCACTTCGAGCTGTGACGGGGTGAGCTTGCGCAGGGCATCGGGCAACCTGAAATGGATCGAGAGCACGATCGCGTGGAGAACGATCGAGATGGACAGCGCCATCGCCAGCGCGCGCGAATCGGGATCCAGCCTGGCAAGCGGCTGCGGCCACGCGAGGGCGTTAGAGACGCTCAACTTTCCGACCCCTAAAAGCTTTGAGAATCATGGAAGTCTAGGCCCTTTTTCGAGTTCTGTCTCATGTGTGCTCCACCGAGCCGCTCGAGATGTCCTTGCAGCGACGATATACACACTTGAGATCGGCTTCAATGAGGTCGATTTCAGTTACTGCGATTTCGACGCCCGTACCCGGAGTGAGTTCGGGCAGCGACGGCACCCTGGCGTAGAGCGGTAAGCCGTCGAACTTGACCAGATTTTCGCGCACCACCTCGGCCCCCGCAACATCGATCGCCTCCTGCAGCAGCCACCTTAGACACCAGTAGTGCTCCATGCGCCGCTGGAATTCGTCGTAGGAAGCGTATGTCGTTTCGAAATCATGCACCGCAGCGAGCATGATGTCTGCGTTCCGCGAAAATGGCGGCGCCTTCCCGTCGAGGAGCGCGAGGAGCTGCCACTGGTTTATCAGATCCACGTATCGGCGCAGAGGCGAACTCGTCCAGGCATAGTGGCTGATTCCCAGGCCCAGGTGCCCCATGGCCGAAGTGGTCATCCTGACCTTGCCAGCCGACTGCACTCGGTAGATCGCCGCGACATCGTGATCGTCGAGCAGCTTCCCCCAGGTGCTGTTTACCGCGATCATCAGCTCAGCGACCAGCTTATCGAGCGGCGTGCCGCGACGACGCTCGACGATGTTGATGCGCACGTTTTCCCCGTGACCCTCGACGCGGAAGGCGTAGTCAGGGCGTTCAGGCCCCGAAGAGGATTTGCCGCGTCCCCGCTCGAGCGCGCCCGCAAACTTCCAGAGCGTGTTCAGCTCACGCGAATACGGGATGTCCTCGCGCGACGTGGCGGAAAGAAACGCCGCATCAAGTTCTTCGACTGCCTGATGGCGCAGGTTCGCCGCAATGCGCACCCGCTCGGCGCGGGTGTGGTGAGACTCGACCACGAAATCGTCGGTGCGTACATCGAAATAGAGGGAACACGCCAGGCGCTCGGCGCCTTCGGTAAGGGAGAAGCGCTCGATCGCTTCGGGCGGCAGCATGGTGATCTGGCGGCCCGGCATGTACACGGTCGAGAGCCGCTCGCGCGCCACGGCGTCGAGCGCCGATCCGGGTGAG
>DATHHZ010000299.1:0-6008 GCA_035316965.1 Burkholderiales bacterium
CTTACCGGCAAGCTGCGCGGGCTCGCCGTCACGACGCGCGGGCGTTCGCCGCTGGTCGAAGGCTTGCCGGGAATGGAGGAAGCGGGCCTCGCGAACTACGACGTTTCCATCTGGTACGGATTTTTCGCGCCGAAAGCGACGCCGCGGGACATCGTCGCGCGGTTGTTCGAGGCGACGACGCAGGCGCTGCAGGATCCGAAACTGAAAGCCGTGCTCGCGCCCGCCGGCACCGAGGCGGTTGCGTCCCGGTCGCCCGCGGACTTCGCCGCGTTCCTGCGCCGGGACGCGGAAGCCCTCGCGCGCGTGATCCGCGAGACCGGAGTGAAGTTCGAGTAAACGGCCTCGTTCAGCTTCGCGTCGCGAAAATCAGGATGACGAGCAGAACCAGCCCTATCCCCAGGCTCCAGCCGATCAGCTTCTTCTCGACCGGCAGCAGGGGCTCGACCGGCATTTTGCGCATTTCTTCGCCGACTTTGGGTTGTTCCATGATCTTTCTCCCTTTCAACCGCCTGCGAGCGGCGGCTTCACGCCGGCGAAAAATATCCAGGAAATCACCAGGCCCACCCAGATGACGAAGCCGAAGAGGCACACGACGTAGACCGCGGCGAGCTTGCCTATGCCTTCCTCCCAGAGTTTCCTGAAGTTGGACATCACTCCGATGGTGAAGAAGGTCATGATGAAAAAGATCACGCGAAAAATGTTCGCCTCTCCCATCCCGGCGCGGATCTTGCCGGTCGCCTCCGGTGCCGCGCCGTAGGCGAGGACGAGGACCACGACGAAGGTCAGCACGTAGCCGAGGATGAATTTCGGGAACCGCTCCCAGATCTCGCCGATCTTCGCCTTGTCGCCGGCAGCGCGCACCTCGATGTGGTTGGTCCAGATGTAGGCGAGGATGAAGGCCCAGATGCCGATGAAGATGTCGATGAAGATCTTCACCGTCGCCGCGGTCCCGAGTATCCAGCCTTTTGCGTAGTTGACGCCTTCGGCGGCGTTGCTGGCGAGGATCAGCGATTCGGCGATCGCGCCGCTCGCCACGGCCGCACCGTCGGTCTTCACCGCCAGCCCCATCCACGCGCCCGCCACCATGGGTTCATGCGAGAGGAACGCGTTCGCGGCAAACGGCAGGATCAGCAGCTCGACCACGGCGAAAATCACCACGAGCGAAGCCACCATGATCGGAACGATGGGCCGGGCGCGGATCGCACCGCCGGTGGCGATCGCAGCCGACACGCCGCAGATCGAGATTCCGGATGCAAGCGGCGCCGCCCACTCGCGGCTGAAGCCGAACCATTTGCGCGCGACGAAGTACACCACCGCCCAATAGATCAGGTACGCCTCGATGATCGCCGCGAGACCCCGCAACAGGACCGACTTCGCGAGGACCGGCTGCGTAGCCGCCATGATGCCGAGGAACCCGCCGAGGAGAACGATGGCGGTCTTGATGTACAGCTCCGGCCGCACGGCTTCCTTCATCCACGCGGCGAAACTCGGAAAGAAATTCCCGACGACGAGGCCGGCAACGAGGGCGAGGATGAATCCGCCTTCGTTGGTGAGCTTGAGCGACCAGCTGATACCGAATCTCTGCATGTCGGCGGGCGTGGTCACGGCGAAATTTGCGTAGCTGCCTGCGATCCAGGACAAATAGCCGATCCAGAACACCGCGGTGAAGCCGAGCGCGAAGCGCTTGAGGTCGGCTTTCAGCGCGGCGGCGCCGGCCGTCATCACGACGAGCAGGGCGACGTAGGTGGCGATCAGGGCGCCCACGCCGCCCAAACCGGAATACGCTTTGCTGACGGGATTGAGCGCTTTGGATAGATCGGTCCAGACGCTCGTGGTGACGACCCAGCCGAGCATATCGGTCCCGCCCAGCACGCCGAGCGCGAGCACGAAAACGAGCAGGCCGATCCAGACCGAAAGCCAGTCTTCGCTGATGCCTTTCGCAACTGGATTCATGATTTCCCCCTTGAGGGCAAGAAATTACCGGCTCGCCGCGGAAACGGGAACAAACCAAAGATTAGTTTCTTATAACCAATTCTGATTTTGTGTGCTATGTTTCCTGCGCCAAATCCCGCTTTGGCCCGTTCTGCGCCCGCCCACCGATTCGATGCCGCAGTACTACGACAGCCTTGAAGCCCGCGACCCCGAGGAGCGGGAACTTCTCTTGATGGCCGCGCTTCCCGGCCAGGTCGCGCACGCGAAACGGAAAGCTCCGGGCTGGGCGCGGATTCTCGCCGACGTCGATCCGGCTGATGTCACCAGCCGCGCTGCGCTGGCAAAGCTTCCGGTGACGCGCAAGTCGGATCTCGCCGGGCTGCAAAGGGGCGAGCGCCCGTTCGGCGGCCTGAACGCAACGCTCGCGCAGCTCGGCAAAGTCTTCGTCTCGCCGGGGCCGATCTACGAACCGGAAGGGCGCGGCCGTGATTGGTGGCGCACGGCACGGGCCCTCTTCGCGGCAGGATTCCGCCCGGGCGACCTGGCGATCAACACCTTCGCCTACCATTTCACGCCGGCAGGCTCGATGCTCGAATCGGGCGCGCTCGCGCTCGGCTGCACGGTGGTGCCGACCGGAACGGGACAGACCGAGATGCAGGCAGCGACCCTCGCCGATCTGGGGGCAAGCGCCTATATCGGCACGCCTTCGTTCCTGAAGCTGATCGTAGAGAAGGCCGACGAGTTGAAAGCGGATATCCGCTCCCTCAAAAAAGCTGCCGTTGGCGCCGAGTATCTTCCGCCCGCGCTGCGCGCCGCGATGGCCGAGCGCGGTATCCGGGTGTTGCAGTCCTATGCGTCGGCGGACCTAGGCCTCATCGCCTACGAGTCCGAGGCGCTCGAAGGCATGATCCTCGACGAAGCGCTGATCCTCGAGATCGTGCGCCCCGGCACGGGCGACCCCGTGCCGGACGGCGAAATCGGCGAAGTGATCGTCACCAGCTTCAATCCGGATTACCCGCTGATGCGGTTCGGAACCGGAGACTTGTCGGCGATACTGCCGGGGCAAAGCCCCTGTGGGCGCACCAACACCCGCATTCGCGGTTGGATGGGCCGTGCCGACCAGACCACCAAGGTGAAGGGAATGTTCGTGCATCCGTCGCAGATCGCCGAGATCCTCAAGCGTCACCCCGAGGTGCTCAAGGCGCGGCTCGTCGTGGATAATCCGGGCGGCAACGACCGCATGACGATGCGCTGCGAGGTGCAGAGCGCGCCTTCGGAGGGTCTTTCGCAGGCACTCGTCGATGCCATCCGGAGCGTCACCAAGCTGCGCGGCAAAGTGGTCTTCGCGCGGCCCGGTGAGCTGCCGAACGACGGCAAGGTGATCGAGGATGCGAAGAAATACGACTGAAACCGTGGGTCGCCACAGATGCCGGAGCGCCGCAAACCCCTCGCCGGAATCCGCGTCCTCGATCTGACGCGTCTGCTTCCGGGCCCGATGGCGACGCTGCACCTCGCCGATCTGGGTGCGGACGTCATCAAGATCGAGGACACAGGCGCGGGCGACTACGCCCGCGAGATGGGCCGCACACGGGAGGGCATGTCGGATTTCTTCCGGCTGGTCAACCGCAACAAGCGCGCCATCCGCCTCGACCTGAAGCGACCGCAAGGACGGGAAGTCTTTTTGCGCCTTGCGAAAGGCGCCGACGTCCTCGTCGAGGGATTCCGTCCCGGCGCCATGGCGAAGCTAGGCATCGGCTACGATGCGCTCGCCGCCGTGAATCCGCGTCTGGTGTATTGCTCGATCACCGGCTACGGACAGGACGGCCCCTACGCGGACCGCGCCGGCCACGATATCAACTACATCGGCTACGCCGGCGTCGGCGACCAGATCGGGACCGCCGAGGCCCCTGTCGTCCCGAATTTCCAGATCGCCGATCTGCTCGGCGGAGCGCTCACCCCGGTGATGGGAATTCTCGCCGCGCTGATCGACGCAAAATCATCCGGGCGCGGCCGACATGTGGACGTCGCCATGACCGATGCCGTCTTCGCGCACGCGATCTTTCCTCTTCTGGGATTTCTCGAGAATGGAAAGACGCCGGCCCGCGGCTCGGGCATGCTCGACGGGGGGCTGCCCTGCTACAACGTCTACCGGACGCGGGACGGTCGCTGGATGGCGGTGGGGGCGCTCGAGCGAAAATTCTGGCAAACGCTGTGCGATATACTCGGTTGCCCCGAATTGAAAGGAAAACACATCGTGTACGGCGCGGAAGCAAGACCGGTGAAAGAACGCTTGGCGGCGTCCTTTGCCTCGCGCACGCAGCATGAATGGTCCGAGGTCTTCGCCCGCGCGGATTGTTGCGTGAGCCCGATCCTGACCGTGAACGAGGCCCTGGAGAACGAGCAGCTGCGCGCCCGCGGCATGGCTATCGTCAGGGAGGGGTTGACGCAGCTGGCGCCCCCGGTCAAGTTCAGCGAATTCGAATTCGCGATCGTTCGCCCGGCGCCCGGATCCGGCGAGCATACCGATGAAGTCCTGCGCGAAGCCGGATTTCGCGATGCCGAAATCGCTGCATTGCGCAGGAACGCGGTGATCTGAAAGTGTTGGCGGTGCCGACTCTCGAGACGAAACGAATCCTCGCTCCCGTGCTGCTTACGGTGCTGCTTTTCTGTTCCTGCGCCGCATTCGCGCAAGCCCAGGAAAAGGAGCTCGACACGCCTTATGTGCCGACTCCGCAGGTAGTCGTCGACAGGATGCTCGACATGGCGCAGGTAAAGGCGGGCGACATGGTGATCGACCTCGGCTCGGGCGACGGCCGCATCATGATCACCGCCGCGCAACGACACGGCGCGCAGGGGTTCGGCGTCGACATCGATCCGCGCCTGGTGCAGCGCTCCAACGAGGAAGCGCGTCGCCTGGGCATTGCCGATCGCGTGAAATTTCTGCGGCAGGATTTGTTCAGCACCGATTTCCACGAGGCGAACGTCCTGACGCTTTACCTCTTGCCCGACGTCAACATCGCGTTGCGCCCGAAAATCCTGGCAGAGCTCAAACCGGGCACGCGCGTGGTCTCGCACGACTACGACATGCGCGAGTGGCGCCCGGACGCGGAGCAGACGATCCCCGCCCCGGACAAGAAGGTCGGCATGCGCAAGGAAAGCATGGTGTATTTGTGGATCGTCCCGGCCCGGGTCGAAGGCGAATGGACTTTCGAGCTGAGCTCGGGGGGAAAAACACGCCGAACGCGGCTCGTTCTCCAGCAGCATTTCCAATTTGTGTCAGGGTCGGTCGAGCTGACCGGGCAAGGCGACGTTCCGGTTTCCCATGGCAGGCTTCGCGGTGAGGAACTGCGCCTGATGCTGCCCCCGGGGGCGCTCGACCGCGGGCCGGTGGAATTGGTCGGGCGCGTGACAGGCGATTCCCTCAGCGGCACCGTCCGCAGGGCCGACCGCGAAGTGGCCAACTGGAGTGCGCGTCGGCGCAACTAATTCCCGGTCGCGTACAGCATGCCGTCGTTTCGACGCACCGCGCCGGCGCGCTCGAGTTCGTTGACCAGCCACTCTGCCATCGCTGCTGGCGTCATGCGGAGGTAGCGCGAGTTCAGCTCGGCGAGGATGGGGACGCGCGCGACGTAGGCCGGCAATTCGGCGAGCGGCATGGAGCGCTTTTCCAGCAGCGCAAAAGAGAGCATCACCTTGGCGCAGTGGCGCGCAAGCCGCGTGATGTCCTCTTCGTATCCCTCCAGGCGATAGAACGCACGCTCGAGCGCCGCACCGGCGTCGCCGAAGGGCCGGCCGTGGCCGGGAATCACCATGTCGACGTCGAGCCGGCCGATGGCTTCGAGCGTCGCGCGCGTCTCGGCGAGCGCGGTGTCGCGGCCGAAAAGCTGAGGGAAGACCACGCCGAAGCCGTTTTCCCATAGCGCGTCGCCCGAAATCAGGACGCGCGCCTCGGGCGAATGGAACATCACCGCGTGGGTGTCGTGTCCGGGCGCGGCGATCACTTGCCAGTCGTACCCGCCCATCTGCAGCGTATCGCCATCGCGAAAGCTGTCGTCGTAGCTGAAGCGCTCGGCGCG
>DATHHZ010000300.1:0-6252 GCA_035316965.1 Burkholderiales bacterium
ATCATGAGCCGCTTGCCCTCGCGCGCGGCTTGGGCCACGTCTTCCCGGAAATCAAGGAGAGTCTCGGCGAACCACGGCGGCAGGGCGACCGGCGCGGCGGTCGCAGCCCCCGACGCGGGACCAGGAAGGAGGAAAAGGCAAAGGAGCAGCGCGGGCAGCTTCATCGATGCGTGTCGCTGCGGGTCAGCCCCGAAAGATGAAGTACACCGCGCCAATGATAGCTTATCCAATCTTCTCCACTTTCTGGTCGGTGCAGGCGGCAAGGAGCGCCCCGGCGCGGCTCTTTCCCGGGATCGCGATGTCCGGCGCGATCTCGGCGAGGGGCGCGAGCACGAATGCGCGCTCGTGCATGCGAGGGTGGGGAACAATGAGCCCGGGCTCTGCGATCACGCGATCGCCGTAGAGCAGCAGATCGAGGTCGAGCGTGCGCGGCGCGTTGGGTAACGTCCGCACGCGCCCGAAACGGGCCTCGGTCGCGAGCAGCTCGCCGAGCAGCGCCTGCGCGCCGAGGCGGGTCTCGATCTCGGCGACCGCGTTTACGAAGTCCGGCTGGACCGTGTAGCCGATCGGCGCGCTGCGGTAAAGCGAAGACGCGGCGACAAGCCGCGTGCCGGGCAGCCCGGCGAGGGCCGAGAGGGCGCGGCGTACCTGGGCTTCCGGGTCGCCGAGATTCGCTCCCAGTCCTATGAAGGCTTTCGTCGGCGCCGCCTTCTCATCCATCGACAACAAAGGGAATTCACCGATTCAAGCAGGCGCGGCGTCCGGAGGCGCGGAAGAGGGTTTTTTTCCGCGGCTGCGGCGCCGGCGCCGCCGGCGCTCGCCCGGCTGCGGCGCCAAGAGCATCGCCTCGCGCTCGGCCTCGCCTGCATGCTGAAACTTTTCCCACCATTGCGAGAGTTCCTCGGGCGCCTCGCCGCTCGCGCTCCTCAGCACGAGGAAGTCGAATCCGGCCCGGAATCTCTCGTGCGCGAGGAGGCCGAAGGGACGGCGGCCGCTTCTCTGCTCCAGGCGCGGCTGCAGCGCCCAGATCTCCTTCATCACGGCGGTGAGGCGGCGCGGAATGGCGAGCTTCTCGGTCTGGATGTCGAGCACGGCGTCCATCGCCTCGAACAGAGCCGGTATCGGCTTCGGCCCCCGCTGCTGCGCTTTCTTCCACGCCGCGAGCACCTCGTGCCACAGGAGCGCCGCGAACAGGAACGCGGGCGACACGGACTTTCCCGAGCGCACGCGGCTGTCGGTCTGCTCGAGCGCGAGAGTGACGAAACGCTCGCCCATCGGTTGCTCGAAGATGACGTCGAGCAGGGGCAGCAGACCGTGGTGCAGGCCTTCGCTGCGCAGCTGGCGCAGGCCCGTCGCCGCGTGGCCCGAGAGCAGCAGCTTCTGCATTTCCTCGTAGACCCGCGACGGGGGGACGTTCTCAAGCAAGTGAGCCAGCTCGCGTATCGGTTTTCGAGTGCGCTCGTCGATGGAGAATCCGGCCTTTGCGGCAAAGCGCACGGCGCGCAGCATCCGCAACGGATCTTCCCGGTAACGGGCGCGCGCGTCGCCGATGATGCGCACGGATTTCCGCTGCAGGTCCCTCAGGCCGTTGTGGTAGTCGAGGAGGGTCTCGCCCGCCGGATCGTAGTACAGGGCGTTGATCGTGAAGTCGCGCCGGATGGCGTCGTCCTCGCGCGTGCCGTAGATGTTGTCCCTGAGCACCCGGCCATGCTCGTCGGTCTCCGTTGCGGTGCGCGCGCGAAACGTCGAGACCTCCACGGTCTCCTCGCCGAACATCACGTGCACGAGCTTGAACCGCTTCCCGATGAGACGCGAGCGCCGGAAGATCTTGTGCACCTCTTCGGGATATGCGTCGGTGGCGACGTCGAAGTCCTTGGGGCGAAGGCCCAGCAGCAGGTCGCGCACCGCGCCGCCCACGACGTACGCCTCATACCCGTGGCTGTGCAGCACCTCGCAGACCTTGCGCGAGCCCTGCGAGATCGCCTCGCGGCCGACGCCGTGCTGCTCCTTCGGGACGGTTCTCGGCTCGGAGCCGGAACCGAACCGGAGGACGCGCCGGATGAATTTCTTGATCAAGAGGGAAGAAAACTCCCGGTGCCGGCCGCTTCCAGGCGGCACTGGTACAGCGCTTCGAGGTTGGCTTGGGTGAGCATGTCGCTTGAGCGCCCCAGGCTCGCGCGGCCCGCATCATACAGTAAAACCGCGAAGCCGCAGTGCCTGGCGGCGTGTCCGGGCTCGTGGAGCGCCGCGAGCACCGTTTTTCCGCCGGACGCGCACCGGGAGAGTGTTCGCATCACCTGCGCCTGGTGGTGCAGGTCGAGATGCTGCAGTGGCTCGTCGAGCAGCAGGATGTCCGCGTCCTGCAGGAGGACCTGCGCGATGCGGGCCCGCTGGCGCTCGCCGCCTGAAAGCGTGCGATACGCCTGAGATGAGCGATCGGCCAGGTCGAGCTCGGCGAGCCAGCGGCGCGCGGCCGCTGCGCCTTCCTCGTCCCGGCTCCAGGCGCTCCTCGAGTGCGGATAGCGGCCGAGCATCACGTAATCGAGCACGCTCCCGGAGAAATCGGTTTGCTCGTCCTGGAGCAGCACGGCGATGCGCCGGGCAAGCTCGCCGCGCCGGTGTGCGGCGAGCGGCAGGCCGCCGAGCGCGATCGTGCCGGCTTGCGGGGAGCGCAGACCTGCGAGCGCGAGGATCAGGCTCGTCTTGCCCGAGCCGTTGCGCCCGAGGAGAGACCAGAACGCGCCCGGCGCGAGCGAGAGGTCGAGCGCGCGAACGAGCTCGCGCCCGCCCACCGAGAGTCCGAGTCCAGCCGCTTTCAGCATCAGCGCAGCCTCGCGAGGAGGAAGAGCAGCACCGGTACCCCGATCATCGCGGTGAGAACGCCGACCGGGAGCTCGGAGGGCGCTGCCACCGTGCGCGCGAGCGTATCGGCGAGAGCGAGCAGGCTCCCCCCCAGGCACGCGGAGAGCGGGAGCAAGACGCTATGGCGGTACACGCCCGTGAGCCGCAGCAGGTGCGGCACCACCAACCCCACGAAACCGATCGAGCCGCCGAGCAGGACCGCGGCGACGGTGGCAAGCGTCGCGCAAGCGAAGGCGATCGACTGCAACCGCGTCACCGCGATGCCGAGCGAGCGCGCCTTGTCTTCACCGAGAATCAGCACGTCGAGCGCGGCCGATTGCGAAAAGGCGAGTGCCGCGCACCCCGCGAGCACGACGAGCGCTGCGCTCGGATCGCCCGCGGGCGAGAGGTCGCCGAGCAGCCAGAAGAGCATCCCCTGTACCTGCGAGGAGGGTGCGAGCGAGAGCATCAGCCCGACGAGCGCGCCGAATCCCGAAGCGAGCGCGACGCCGGTGAGCAGCACCCGGTACGGATTCCATCCCGAGCGTCCCACGGAGAATGCGAAGACCGCGCCGGCCGCGATCGAGGCGCCCGCGAGGGCGGCGAGATTGAGGCCGGCCGCGGCGACTCCGAGCAGCATCGCTGCAAGCGCGCCGGCCGCCGCCCCTCCGGAGACGCCCAGAATGGTGGGATCGGCGAGCGGGTTTCTCAGGAGCACCTGAAGCAGCGCGCCTGCCAGCGCGAGGAGCCCGCCGCAGGCGAACCCGGCAAGCGCTCTGGGCGCGCGCACGCCCCAGACGATTTCGCGCGCGATCTCGTCGCCGCGCCCGAGGAGCGCGTCGGCGAGCTGCCCTGGGCCGAGATCGACGCTGCCGAACGCCGTCGCGAGCGCGAGGCTCGCGGGAACGAGTGCGACGACTAAGACGGGGACGGTCTTCATTCCAGGCTGATGACCTGCCAGCCGCGCGCGCTCGCTTCCCGGCGCAGGATTTCGTCGGGGTCCACCGCGACCGGGTGCGTCACGCGCTCGAGCAGCGGCAGGTCGTTCTGCGAATCGCTGTAGAACCAGCTGTCGGAAAACGACGCGAGCGTGCGGCCCTGATCGCCGAGCCATTCCGCAAGCCGCGTCACCTTGCCCTGACGGAAACAGGGTGTTCCCGAGGGCTTACCCGTGAACCTCCCGTCCTTGACTTCGAGCTCGGTCGCGAGCAGTTGATCGACGCCGAAGGCGCGCGCGATCGGCGCCGCGATGAAGGCGTTGGTGGAGGTGACGATCGCGCAGAGATGATTGTCGCGGAGGTGCCGCCGCACCAGCTCCTTTCCCTTCGTGCGGATGATGGGCGCAATCCTGGTCCGCATGAATTCGCCGTGCCACTCGTCGAGCTTCTCTCGCGGGGTGTGCGCGAGCGGGGCGAGCTGGAATTCGAGAAACTCGTGGATGTCGAGCCTGCCCGCCTTGTACTGGAGGAGAAAGCGGTCGTTCTTCGCCTCGTATTCGGCGCGCTCGAGCACGCCACGCTCGACCAGGAACTGCGCCCACTCGTAGTCGCTGTCCCCCGAGAGCAGCGTGTTGTCGAGGTCGAAGAGCGCAAGTTCCAAAATTCCCGTCCTTCGCGTCAACGCTTGGCGCTGTCCGCGTCGAGCAAGCTCAGCGCTTCTTTCAACAGAGGCAGCGTGATCGGGCGCTTGCGCTGCAGAGAATACCTGTCCACGGCGTCGAGCGCCGCGATCTGCGTGCCCATGTCGCGATCGAAGTGCGTGAGGAGGTAGCGGATCAGCTCCCCGTCGAGCGCGATTCCGCGTCCCGCGGCATGCGCGTGGAGGGCCGCGGCCTTGTCCTCGTCGCTCAAGGGGTGAAGCTGAAGCACGATTCCCGACGCGAGGCGCGAGCGCAGATCCGCTCGCAGGCCGAGCCGCGCGGGCGGCGCTTCGCCGCTCGCCGCGAGCGCTCCGCCGGAAACACGCAGCCGGTTGCACAGGTCGAACAGGGCGATCTGTCCGGCGTCATCCAGACGCGAGACTTCGTCCACGGCGAGCGTGGCAAGGTTACCGGTGCGCGCCCAGTCCGCGTTCGCGGCCTGCACGTAGGCCGCGCGACCCTTCGCCGCGGCCGCCTCGGCGAAGGCACGCAGGAGGTGCGTCTTGCCGCTACCGCTCGGTCCCCACAGAAAGACGAAGCGCTCCCCCTCCTCGAGCGCCTCCCGCAGCGCCTTCAGCGCCGCGCCGTTTTTCCCCGCGGAGAAGTTCTCCAGCGTGGGCGGCGGGGGCGGCGCGAGCTCGAGCAGCAGCTGTTGCATCAGTCCTTTTCCAGCTCGGCGAGGCGGGTTGGGGTCATTTCGATTAAAATTCCTGGGCGAAACGCGCAACAAACGCGTAACTTTAGCCGCAACCCTCAGACTTGACCAGCAAGAAGCCGATCACCTACCGCGACGCCGGGGTGGACATCGACGCCGGCGACGCGCTGGTGGAGGCGATCAAGCCCTTCGCGAAGAAAACGCTGCGCCCGGAAGTGCTCGCCGGAATCGGCGGATTCGGCGCGCTCGCCGAGATCCCGAAAAAATACCGCGAGCCCGTGCTCGTCTCGGGGACCGACGGCGTCGGCACCAAGCTGAAGCTCGCGTTCCAGCTCCGGGTGCACGACACGGTCGGGATCGACCTCGTCGCGATGAGCGTCAACGACATCCTCACGCAGGGCGCGGAGCCGCTATTCTTTCTCGACTATTTCGCCTGCGGCAAGCTCGACGTGGCGGTCGCCACCGAAGTCGTCAAGGGCATCGCGCGCGGCTGCGAGCTCGCTGGCTGCACGCTCATCGGCGGGGAGACCGCCGAGATGCCGGGAATGTACGCGGAGGGCGAATACGACCTCGCCGGATTCGCGGTCGGTGTGGTCGAGAAGAGCGCGATCGTCGACGGCCGCGATATCGTGCCGGGCGACGTGATCCTCGGGCTTGCGGCTAGCGGCCCGCATTCCAACGGTTATTCGCTGATCCGCAAAATTCTAGAGCGCGCCAGGCCGCCGCGCGGGGTTGACCTTCTCGAGCCTACGCGCATCTACGTCAAGCCCGTTCTCAGGCTTCTGGAATCAGTGCCCGTCAAGGGCCTGGCTCACATCACGGGCGGCGGTCTGATCGGCAATGTGCCCCGCATTCTTCCGGAAAAGACCCGAGCCGTCATCGAGAAGGCGTCCTGGCCGCGGCCCGCGGTCTTTGAGTGGCTGCAGCGCGAAGGCAAGGTCGCCGAAGCCGAGATGCACCGCGTGTTCAATTGCGGAATCGGCATGGCGGTCGTGGTCGCGGCGGAGCACGCCGATGCGGCAGTCCGCACCCTGTCCGGCGCCGGGGAAACGGTGTTCCGCATCGGCCGCATCGAAGCGCGCAAAGGGGCCGAGCCGCAGGCGTTGATAGCCTGAAA
>DATHHZ010000301.1:0-3204 GCA_035316965.1 Burkholderiales bacterium
CCATCCACGAATTGCCACTATCCGAAGGAGGATCTAATGAGCAAGGAACAATCCAAGAAATTCGAGACCGCTTCGCGCCGCAAGTTCCTGGCAGGCGCCGCTGCGGCCACGGCCGGCGCCGCGACGCTGGGCTTCCCGACGATCGTCAAGGCCCAGGGCCCGATCAGCATGCGCTGGCAGTCGACCTGGCCGTCGAAGGACATCTTCCACGAGTACGCACTCGACTACGCCAAGAAAGTGAACGACATGACCGGCGGCGATCTCAGGATCGAAGTGTTGCCGGCGGGCTCGGTGGTGCCGGCCTTCGGCCTGCTCGACGCGGTATCGAAGGGCACGCTCGACGGCGGGCACGGCGTGCTCGTCTATCACTACGGTAAGCAGAACGCCCTGGCGCTCTGGGGATCGAGTCCCTGCTATGCCATGGATGCCAACCAGGTGCTCTCGTGGCACAAGTACGGCGGCGGCAAGGAATTGCTCAACAAGCTCTATGCCTCGATCGGCGCGAACGTGGTGTCCTTCCCGTACGGGCCGATGCCGACGCAGCCGCTCGGCTGGTTCAAGAAGCCGATCACCAAGCCAGACGATTTCAAGGGCATGAAGTACCGCACCGTGGGCATCTCGATCGACCTGTTCACCGGCATGGGCGCCGCGGTGAACGCGCTGCCCGGCGGCGAGATCGTTCCGGCGATCGACCGCGGGCTGCTCGACGCCGCGGAGTTCAACAACGCGACCTCCGACCGCATCCTCGGCTTCCCGGACGTGTCCAAGATTTGCATGCTGCAGAGCTACCACCAGAACGGCGAGCAGTTCGAGATCACGTTCAACAAGACCAAGTACGACGCGCTGCCGACCAAGATGCAGGCGATCATCGCAAACGCGGTGGAAGCAGCATCAGCGGATATGTCATGGAAGGCGATCAATCGCTACTCGCAGGATTACATCGAGCTGCAGACCAAGGACAAGGTGAAGTTCTACAAGACCCCGGACTCGGTGCTGCAGAAGCAGCTCGAAGTCTTCGACCAAGTCGACAAGAAGAAGTCGGCGGAGAACCCGATGTGGAAGGAGATCACCGAATCTCAGAAAAAGTATGCCGAGAGGACGGTGCGCTGGTATCTCGACACCCAGGTCGGCGCGCGCATGGCTTATAACTACTACTTCGGCAAGAAACCGGCCGCCAAGAAGGCCTGACGGCGAACGTACTCGTGGGAGCACCATCCGGCCGACCGGATGGTGTTTTTTTTGGTCCCCGTCAGAGATGTGACAGGCTCGGCGGAATAAACTCCCTCCGCCGCCATATCGCCGCAGGATTTCAGCCATGCAGAAACTGTTGCTTTTCATCGACAAGATAAGCACCTGGGTGGGGCAGGCGTTTTCCTGGTTCATCGTAGCGCTCACCCTGCACGTCAGCTGGGAAGTGTTCTCGCGCTACGTTCTGGACCACCCACGCGCCTGGGCCTTCGACGCGATGATCATGATGTACGGGACGCTCTTCATGATGGCCGGCGCCTATACGCTGGCGAAGAACGGTCACGTGCGCGGGGACGTCATCTACGGCTTCTTTACGCCGCGGGCGCAGGCGGCGCTCGACCTGACGCTGTATATCGTGTTCTTCATTCCGGGCGTCATCGCGCTCGTGTGGGCCGGCTACACCTACGCCGCCGAGTCCTGGGCGATCGACGAGCATTCGAACATCACCTCCGAGGGCCCGCCGGTCTATCCCTTCAAGACGGTCATCCCGCTCGCCGGCGCGTTCGTGCTGGTGCAGGGCATCGTCGAGATCATCCGCTGCGTGATCTGCCTGAAAGAGGGCGAGTGGCCGTCGCGCGAGGCGGACGTCCAGGAAGTGGACGTCGAGAAGCTGAAGGAAGAGTTGCACGTGAAGGACGAGGATATCGAGAAGCTCGATAAGTTCGTCGTGCAGCAGGAGCGGCACAAATGAAGCTGCGCAAGGAACTCTGGTTCGGCTTCTCGCTGATGGCGGCCATCATCATGCCGGTGATCGTGCTCATGCCCTGGGCCCACCTCACGAACGGGCACCTGGGCCTCATGATGCTCGCGCTGATCTGCGTGGGCATCATGCTCGGCTTTCCCACGGCCTTCACGCTCATGGGGATGGGCGTGTTCTTCGCCTGGCTCGCCTACCGCAGCGTGGATCCGGCGACGGCGAACCGGCAGGTGCTCGACCTCTTCGTGCAGCGCACCTACGGCGTGATGTCGAACGACGTGCTGATTGCAATCCCGTTGTTCCTGTTCATGGGCTACCTGGTCGAGCGGGCGCAGCTGATCGACAAGTTGTTCAGGAGCCTGCATCTGGCCGCCGCGCGCGTGCCGGGGGCGCTTGCGGTGGCGACCATCGTTACCTGCGCGATCTTCGCGACCGCCACCGGTATCGTCGGCGCGGTGGTGACCCTGATGGGACTGCTCGCGTTCCCGGCGATGCTCAAGGCGGGCTACAACGTCAAGGTCGCGGCGGGCGCGGTGACCGCGGGCGGCTGTCTCGGCATCCTGATCCCACCCTCCGTGCTCCTGATTGTCTATGGCGCCGTTGCCGGCGTGTCGGTCGTTCAGCTCTACGCCGGCGCCTTCCTGCCCGGTTTCATGCTTGCCGGGCTCTATATCGGTTACATCATCCTCCTCGCGTGGTGGAAGCCTCAGCTTATGCCTCCGCTCGCGGCGAGCGAACGGCACGTGGACCTTCCGCCCTGGGCGCAGACCCTGGCGCAACACGGCGGCAACGCGCTGACGGGGCTGTGGCGAGCGCTCACCGGAGGCGGCGTCGCTGGCGTCGCGAAACGCACTGTGCTCGCGCAACTGTTCGTCACGCTGGTGCCGGCGCTCTTCATTGCGGCATTGCTGGGCACCACCTATCGGATGGCGACAGCGCCGGAAGTCGAGGCCAGCACGGCCGGGCTGATCGAAGCGGGAGGCCTCATCGCAGCGCCCGAACCGGAAAGGGAGGCGTCAACGGGCCTCATCGGCGCGCCGGCCGCGGAACAGGAAGAATCCGGGGTCAAGGAACCTTCGGCCGAGTCGTCGAAGGCGCCCGCCGCTGCCGCCGGGAAAACTGCCGACGCAGCGCAATCGGAACGGCTGCCGGTGCCCATCTGGCTCTGGATCACGTTCGTCGTCGGTATCGCCATCATCGTACTCATCTACTGGCTCTGGAACTGGGAGCGGCTGGAAATATTCAAGATGCTGCTCACC
>DATHHZ010000302.1:0-5501 GCA_035316965.1 Burkholderiales bacterium
GGGCTCGAGCGCTCCTGTGGCAGCGGCGTCCGCTTCATCTCGCCGGTCCTGGAATCCAGGCGCCCCAGATGATTGCCGCGGCTCTCGCTCCACCAGATGAACCCACTGTTGTCCGCGACGATCCCGTGCGAGCGCGCCACCCTGGCCTGAATCGGGAACTCCTTGAACTCGCCGGTCTTCGGATCGAGACCGCCGATCTTTTCCCCGTAGCGCTCAACGAACCAGACGTGGCCTCGCGGATCCACAGTGAGGTTGTGGGGGATCGCCGTCCGCGTGGGAATGTCGAACTGGGTGATGACGACGTCGGGTTCGCCGGCCGTGTTGCGGTACGCGGCGGCCTTGGGGACATTCAATCCCGGCGCCTTGTCGGGGCCGAAATGCTTTGTGAGATATGCCGTGATCCTCTCCGCCTCCTCGCTTTTGGCCGCCAAGGCCTCCTCGTCCGAGATCGACTCGTAGTTCGGCGGGCCGATCTCCTCGATCCGCCCCATGTCGAGGACGACCTTCTTCCAGCCCAGCCGATCGAAGCGACGGCTGACGAAGTTCACCGGGCCGTGGCAGTTCACGCAGCGATTGATGACGAGCTGCTTCACGCCGTCCCGGTCGTCGGGAAGCTGCGCAATCCAGTCCGCCGGCGTGAGGATCGGCGCGGAGCGCTTGAGCGCAAGGTTCAACAAAGTCTTCTTCCCTGGCGCGATCGCGACCGCCGCCTTCGCGCTCTCCGCGTGCCCGCCCATGCCCGCGGACACCTCGCTCCTCCCGGGGAAGAGCTCGGGCGCGCCGTAGTTCCCGCCCCGCGAGAAGACCGTCACCGTGATTCCCCGCTCAACGTTGCGAATTTTCACCGCCGCGCCGGTCACGGGCCTGCCGTTCTCGTCGCGAACCGCGCCCTGGAGGCCGCCCATATCGATCGCTTGCGCAACCGAGGTGTCTTGCCAGAACAACAGGGCGAGAGAAAATGCGACGACTTTGAGCATGGCATCCTCCGTGAAAATCACCGTGAACTGGCTCAACGCACCGTCGCTCCGCCCGTCACGGGATGACCGATCCCGAGCGGCTTCGCGTCGACCAGGATGAAGGCGACCCGCGCGGGCTCGGTCCCGTGGTTGATCCAGGCGTGATTCGTGCCGCGCTGCACGAGGACGTCGCCCGCTTTCAGCTTGATCGTCGAATCGTCCGTTTCCATATCGATTTCGCCGGAGAGAACGATCACATAGTCGATCGTCTCTGTGCGGTGCATGGGCCCGCTCCTACCCGGAGGAATGTCGTTCACGGTGAACCGCGTCCCGTTCGGCGGCGGCGGCGTGCCCAGCATGCGCGCGCCCATGTCTTCGATATTTTCGCCCACCGAAATGTCGGCGGGCGTGCGGTCGGTGCACCAGATGAGGGTCGAGACGCCGCCGGACTTCGAAATCCGCTTGTTGGACGCCGCCGCGTCGATGAGAACCTTTGCGGTCCGGTTTGCGTCGTGTCCCGTCACTACGCGGCGGATCGGGGGATGCCCTTCTGTCTCGTTCGTCATCGACTGGACTTCGGGCAGCTGCAAATACGCCTACTTCGCCTCCTCGACGCGCGTCAGAGTCGCGGGTCCTTCGCCCACGATGATCAGCCAGGCTTCCTCGTCCTTGGCGCCGTCCCAATGCACTTGCTTGCCGAAGTGGGTCACGAACGAGCCGGTGGGCATCCGCTCCGTGAGGTTCGGATCGAACTTGTTGCCCGTGGCGACCCACCAGGTGCCCTTGATCACGGTGATGAAGCGGTCGTTCGGATGAAAGTGCGGGCGGCTGAAGTTGCCCGGTTTGAACCGGTTCATGACCACGTACAGCCCGGGCTTTTCCGGATCGCCGACGAGCACCGCCTGGTTGATGCCGGCGGCGCCGCTCGGATCGCGCCATTTGAGCTGATCGGGCGACTTGTACACGAGCGCCGCCGGGTTGAGATCGGCGGCCAGGGCTGCAGCTGAGGCGAGCAGCAGCAGGAGGATTTGAGCGGCAGGCAACACGCGACGCGACAATGAAATCATTTCGACCCCCCTTTTGAGATTACCTCCGTATACGCGTCGGCGGGTGAACCGTCAACACCCATCGGGGTCGGCCTGGCTGCCGTGCGATTCGAAGACCGAGGCGCATGTTTCCTCAGGCAGCGATGGTGTGCGGTACCGGGGCGGTGGCGTGCCCATGAATAGCCAGCCCTCCCACAAAGGCTAGAAACCCCACCACCCCGGTAATCGAAAAGCGTTTCTGAAACCGTTTCATGCTGCTTACAGCGCGCGAAGGAATGCGATCAAGTCCTCCCTTTCCTCGCCCACGATGCCCGCGCCGAAGCGCTCGTTGTAGAAATCGACGACCGCGCCAAGATCCGCGGCGGACCCGTTGTGGAAGTAGGGGGCACGCGCGGCGAGGCCACGGAGGATCGGCCCCTTGAACTTGCCGATGTCGGCGAACTTGCCCGAGATGAGCGCGCGGCCGGGGTCGGTGACCGTCTGGGCCGGGCAACTCGGCCCCACGACCTTGGTGCCGTCGCCTAAGGCCACGCACTTCTCCTGCAGCGTGTACAGAGGCATGTCCGGGGTGCGGCGCGACGCATCCACGAGGCCGATGTTGAGCGGCGCCACGATCGAGTGGTTGCCCGAGTTCGGGGCGTCGTGGCAGGTCGTGCAGGTCCCCTGGAAGGACGCCGGCAGCGGCGGGTTGAATGGACTGTTGGAGTTCAGCCCCGCGACGCCGGAGATCGTGAACGCCTTCGAGTTGAAGGTCGCTTGGCCGCGGGCGACCGCGCGCCGCGCTTCGTTGGTACTGCCGCCTCCCCGAAGGTCGCGCCACGCGTCGAAGATGTTGAACACGTTCGGGGTGAACGACGCATGCGTCTGGTAGTCGCCGAGGTTGTCGTTGATGCCGTAGTAGAAGGCTTGGTCGAAGATCGCCTCGGGTCCTCCCTTGGCGTCGGCGGCGTGCAGGCGTTTGGCACTTTCATCCCACACTTGCGCCGTGGCGAGCGCGGTCTCGAAGGCGACGATAGCCTCGCGCTGCGCATCCGTGATCGGGTTGGGCGCCTGCGCGTGGCCCTGCGTCGCCCCGTTCGATTGGTCGGCCAGGTCAAAGTGGATCGACGCGAAGCACTTGCCGCCCTCGGCTGCGATGTTGCAGTGATCGGTTCCGCCGAAGGTCTCGCGGCCGTCCCACATGACGGTGCTGAGGAACTGCAGGTTCGTCGTCGGGAGCGGGCGGCGGAAGAGCGACAGCTCCGCGGCGCTCGCAAAGTGATACGGATCATCGACCGCGACGAGCTCGAAGTCCGCGCTGGCCGGCACCCCGATGCCGACGCGAATGAGGCCCTTCATAAGCAGCATGCTGTAGGCGCTGCGGCGCGCCGCGAGACTCGAGACGTCCGCCGCCGGCGAGTTCGAGCCGTCGTTCGTCCTGAAGATCGCGCCCAGTCCGAGCGCGTCGTCGATCACGCCCCCGAGCGTCCGGTCGAAGATCGCCTGCACTTGCGAGGGCACGATCGTCCAGCCCGCGCTCGGCAGGTGGCAGCTCACGCACCGGCGGCCGTTCGCGCCGAGGTCCTGGAAGAACTCGTTGGTGAGATCGACGCGGCCGGTAGTGCTGAAGGTGGAGGCAAAGCCCGTCGGATTGGGAAAGGGCAGACCGTTGGGCAACTGCCGCAGATGCTCCGGAAACGTCACTTCGCCCTGACGATCATCGGCCAGCAAATTCACCGGTGCTACGGACAGGAACGACAGTGCCAGGCTGATTGCGGTTACGCTTGTCCTCATGGTCATCTCCCTAGGTGTGTCGACACCCTCCACATCATCGTCAGCGGCCGGGTGAGACTACTGCCTGCCTCTACTTACTCGACCGCGCGTCTTTCTGTCGCGACGGCCGGCGTGTCGAGATAAATCGTTTCACCGGATGCGAGAAACTGCTCGAACGCCCACTGATCCACCCATACGTGGCGTTCCAGACCTGTCTCGAGCCACCGAATGGTCAGGCCTCGCGCTGTCTCATCCACCGCTATTCGAATGTTGGATGCCATTTGCATTCTCCAAATTGAGGGGTGTCGTCATTAATCCCGGCTTGCCGCCGGCCCATGCAAAGTCTCATTTGCACGGTCACCAGCTTAGGCTTCAGGCAGGAACAGGCGCTGTTAAGTCTTCCACCGCATTGCTGTGGAATATTTACACCGGGGTAGAGGGAAGCGTGCGGCCGCTACCGATTCCGCGGTAGGGTCCGGTTAGCTGGAATGCGTCGGGGACGCCGGAATATCAATCCGGCCGGAACTTGGTCTCGGGCTTGACGCCTTTTTTGCGTTGCTTCTCGCTGATCTCACCGTTGTCGGCATAGCGGCCTTCGACGGCGCGCTTCGCCGCTTCGTCCCACTGCGGCAGCCAGTCGCCGAGCGAATACCCGAACCACGGCGCCTGCGGGCGCAGCTTCGGCAGGCCGAGCTCCTCCCAGATTTTCCTGGCGCGCTCCATGTATTCGCGCTTGGGCAGCGCGAGCGGCGGCATGTCGCCTTTCATCGTGGCGTCCATGAGGAGCGTCGAGTCCTCTTCCTCCCCGTGCTCGCGCTTGGGGCCGTGGCCCTGGCCGCGGTGCGGCAGCGTCTGCACGTCCTCGAGCGGGTTCATGCGGTATGCCATCGACCACAAGAGCGCGTCGGCGTTGTCCGGATCGATGTCGTCCGTCACCGCCACCGTGATCTTGCCCATGTCGCCCTTGAAGAAGGCCGCGCCGCGCAGCGCGCGCCACACCTCGGTGCGCGGCATGCCTTTCTCGCAGCTGATCACACTGACGCGCAGGAGCCCGGTGAGCGGCTCGTGCAGCGCGACCCGCTTTACTCCCCGGATGCCGAGCGCGTCGCGAAGGTGCGCGAGGAACAGCGGCTCGTAGGCGACGCGCTTGATCACGCTCGATTCCGAAGGCGCGACCTGGCTGATGTAGGAGGGGATGATCGGGTTCCTGCGCTGCGTGATCGCGGTCACGCGCATCGGCATGTTGTATTCCTCGAGCGCGACGTGGCCGTGCGATTCTCCGAAAGGCGCTTCGGGCTCGCAGTACTCGGTGTCGATCAGGCCTTCGATCACGATCTCGCTCTCGGCGGGGACGAGCAGGTCGACGGTCTTCGCGCGCACCACGTTGATCGGCGCTCCGGCCAGGCCGCCGGCGACGGTGAACTCGTCCACGCCGACCGGCAGCTTCTGCGGCCCCATGAAGGCGACATAGGGCGGGCAGCCGAGCACGATCGCGCACGGCATCGTTTTCTTTCCGAGCTTCTGGTATTCCACGTAGTGGAGGTACCCGCCCGCGCCGCCGACGCGCGTCGCCATGCGCACCACCAGGCGATCGGACGATTTGAGCGCGGCGCGGTAGGTCCCCATGTTCTGGATGTTGTTGTCAGGGTCCTTGGTCACGCAGAATGTGGCGGTGAGATAGGGCGCGGAGTCGAAGCCGGGCGTCGAAATCGGCACCGGCAAACTAGCAAGGCCGCTCGCCTGCAAC
>DATHHZ010000303.1:0-2777 GCA_035316965.1 Burkholderiales bacterium
GGGTGGCGCCCTCGTTTGTCACGCACTCGTACACGACGCGCGTACCGCAGGCCCAGGTGCGGGTTGCTCCTGCAGCGGTGACTCATACGTACACCGCCAGGGTGCCGCAGGTGAAGGCAAAGGTCGCGCCCGGGTTTGCTACGCACACTTACACGGCGCTCGTGCCGCAGGTGAAGGCAAAGGTCGCGCCCGGGCTCGCTACGCACACTTATACGGCGGTCGCGCCGCAGGTGAAGGTAAAGGTCGCGCCCGGGGTCGCTACGCACACTTACACGGCGCGGGTGCCGAATATCGTCACCGGGAGCGCCGTGGTGCCGCCTACCGCGACGCACACTTATACCGCCAGGACGCCGCAAGCGAAGGCGCGCGTGGCGCCGGCGGCGATGACGCACAGCTATACCGGCCGGGCGCCGCAGGCGCGGAGCAAGGTCCAACCGGCGCAGCTCACGCACGCGTATACGGTCCGCGCGCCGCAGGCGCGGGTGAATGTCCAGCCGGCGCCGGCGACGCACTCGTACCTCGGGCGCGTGCCGCAGGCGAAGAGCAAGGTCGCGCCGGCCACGGCGACGCATACGTATACCGGCCGCATTGCCGCGACCCAGGCCGGGAACGCGCTCGCGGTGCCGGCTGCCTCGCACAGCTATACCGGGCGAGTGGCGGTGATCGCGCCGGTCGCGGCGTTCTTTCCGGCCGAGTCGCCAACGCACATCAACATCGGGCAGAGGACGATCCGGCTCGGCGAGGCCGTCGAGAAAACTCAGACGGCGAGGCTCGGAGAATCGACTGAAAAGCCGGATGCCGAACGCCTCGGACCCGGTCAGATGAAACCACCGGCCCGCGGGCCTGGGAGTTCAATGTGAATTTTGACGATCCGCTGATCGCGGGCGACACCTGGGACTGGACGACCGCGGTCGACGGTTATCCGGCGACGGGCGGCTGGACGCTGAAATATTACCTGACGCCGCGCGTCGCGGGCACGCAGATCCTGCTCAGCGCATCGACCGCGTCGGATGGAACGAGCTATCGCGTGCAGGTCTCGCCGGCGGCGAGCGCGGCGTTCGCGTCGGGAAGGTACGACTGGCGCGCTCGGGTCGAGAAGACCGGCGCCGAGGTCACGGTCGATCAGGGCTCGGTCATCATCCAGGCGAAGGTTGCCGGACTCACGTCGTCGGACAACCGCAGCTATGCGCGCCAGATGCTCGATCAAATCGAGCCCGCGCTTCTGGCCTTCAATATGGGCGTGAAGTCCTACTCGATCGGTTCGCGGACGATGACGAAACGAGACACTCCGGAGCTCCTCACGATGCGTGACAGATTCCGCACCGAGGTCCAGAACGAGATCGCGGCCGCGAAGATCGCGGACGGCCAGGCGAATCCGCGCACTTTCGGGGTGAGGTTCAAGCGTGTTTGAGAACCTGAGAAAGAGCATCGCCAAGGCGATCGCGCCGGGCCGGCAGCGGCTGTCGCCGTTCGACAGGCTAGTAGCCGAGGCGCTCCGACAGCCGAAGGCGAAACGCGCCGGCCGCGCGGAGGTCTTCGCGACGCGCATGTACCAGGCCGCGCGCGCGTCGCGGCTGAGCAATGACTTCGGGCGCTCCACCACCTCGGCCGATTCCGAGCTCGTCTCGAGCCTGGTCAACCTGCGCAATCGCAGCCGCGGTTTGGTGCGCGACGCAGCCTATGCCAAGCGCGCGAAGGTGATCATCCAGAACAACGTCGTCGGCGCCGGCGTCGGAATGCAGGCGCAGGTGATGTCCTCGCGCGATACGCCACGCGACGATGTCAACGACGCGATCGAGGAGGCCTGGGAGGATTGGTCCTGCGGCGAATACTGCCACACCGGCGGCGTGCTGCACTTCTCCGATTTCGAGCGCGCCTGCGTCGGGCAGATCTTCGAGGCGGGCGAGGTGTTCGTGCGCAAGCACTACCAGTCCTTCGGCGGCTCCGACATCCCGTTCGCCCTCGAGCTGATCGAGGCCGAGCGCGTGATGGACGAATTCCAGAACCCGACGCCGCCCTGGCCCGCGGCGCCGGGCGCGATGGTCAAGATGGGCATCGAGCAGGACGCGTTCGGCCGGCCGCTCGCCTACTGGATCCGCACGCGGCACCCGGGCGACCTGCGCTGGATCCAGGGGCAGACGAACAAGATCGAACGTGTGCCCGCGGACCAGATCTGGCACCTGCGCCTGGTGGACCGCTGGCCGCAGACGCGCGGCGAGCCCTGGCTGCACACAGTCGCGCGCAAGCTGAACGACATGGACGGGTACTCCGAGGCGGAAATCATGGCCGCGCGCGCCGCGGCATCGATCGTCTACACGATCAAGACGCCGAACGACAATTCGCCGCTCGCGGGCCAGGATCCGGCCGGCAGCTCGGGCACCAGCGCGAGCATCTCGAAGGAGTTCGCCGTCGAGCCCGGCATGGGCGTGCGCCTGGATCCGGGCGAGGAATGGGACACGCACGCGCCGAACCGTCCGAACACGGCGCTCGATCCGTTCATGCGCTACATGATCCGCGAAGTCGCCGCGGGTGTGAATGTGAGCTACGAGAGCCTGTCGCGGGATTATTCGCAGTCGAATTTCTCCGCGAGCCGCCTCGCGCTGCTCGACGATCGCGACGTGTGGCGGATGCTGCAGCAATGGTGGATCCGCAACTTCCGTTGCCCGCTGCACGAGGAATGGCTGGGGATCGCGGTCCTGGCCGGCGCAATCCCGGGGATTTCGCTGATCGAGTACGGCGTCGACCCGGAGAAATTCGAGGCGGTCCTGTTCAAGCCG
>DATHHZ010000304.1:0-2627 GCA_035316965.1 Burkholderiales bacterium
CGAGCAGATCGGTGCGACCAATCAGCTCGCTGAACTTGCGCGCGCCAAGCTGGGCCATCAACTCTCTTGCCTCCTCGGCGACGAGGAAGAAGTAGTTTACGACGTACTCCGGCTTGCCGGAGAATTTCCTGCGAAGCACCGGATCCTGAGTCGCGACGCCGACCGGACAGGTGTTCAGGTGGCATTTGCGCATCATGATGCAGCCGCTCACGACGAGCGGCGCGGTCGCGAACCCGAATTCGTCGGCGCCCAGGATCGCCCCGATCACCACATCGCGGCCGGTCTTGATCTGTCCGTCAACCTGGACCGCGATCCGGCCGCGCAAGCGGTTGAGAACCAGCGTCTGCTGTGTTTCCGCCAGGCCCAGCTCCCAGGGCGTGCCCGCGTGCTTGATCGACGACCAGGGCGAGGCACCCGTGCCGCCGTCGTGCCCGGAGATGGTGACGTGGTCGGACTTGGCTTTGGACACGCCCGCAGCCACGGTGCCCACGCCCACTTCCGAGACGAGCTTCACCGAGATGGACGCGGAGGGATTCGCGTTCTTCAGGTCGTGGATCAGCTGCGCCAGGTCCTCGATCGAGTAGATGTCGTGGTGTGGCGGCGGCGAGATCAGCTCCACGCCGGGAGTCGAGTAGCGGATCTCGGCGATGTAGTCGGAGACCTTGCGCCCGGGCAACTGCCCGCCTTCGCCGGGCTTCGCGCCTTGGGCGATCTTGATCTGGATCTGCTCCGCGCTTGCAAGATATTCGGCCGTCACGCCGAAGCGCCCCGAGGCGACCTGCTTGATCTTGGACTTGAGCACATCGCCTTCGCGCAATTCGATGTCGCGCGCGACGCGGTTCGCACCGAGGCGCGAGCGCAGCGTCTCGCCCGCCTTCACCGTCGCGTAGCGCTTGCGGTCCTCGCCGCCTTCGCCGGTGTTCGATTTCCCGCCGATGCGGTTCATCGCCACCGCGAGCGTGGTGTGCGCTTCGACCGAGATCGAGCCGTGCGACATTGCACCGGTCGAAAAACGCTTGACGATCTCGGCAGCGGGTTCGACCTCCTCGATCGGAACGGGCTTCACGCGGTCGAGCCGGAATTCGAACAGGCCGCGGAAGGTCATGTGGCGCCGGGACTGGTCGTTGATGATCGCCGCGTACTCCTTGTACGCCTGGGGGGAGTTCTGCCGCGCCGAGTGCTGCAGCTTTGCGATCGCGTCGGGCGTCCACATGTGCTCTTCGCCGCGCACGCGCCAAGCGTACTCGCCGCCCGCGTCCAGCGTCGACTGCAGCACCGGATCGGCGTCCTCGAACGCGGCCTTGTGTATGCGGATCGCCTCTTCGGCGACTTCGAACAGGCCTATGCCTTCGATCGACGAGGTGGTGCCGGTGAAATACTTGTCCACGAGCGACCTGGCGAGGCCTACCGCTTCGAAGATCTGCGCGCCGGTGTAGGACATGTAGGTCGAGGTCCCCATCTTGGACATCACCTTCTTCAGGCCCTTGCCGATCGCCTTCACGAAATTCTTGATCGCCTTTCTGCCGTCGAGGTCCGGGCCGAGCTCGCCCTTCGCCGCAAGATCGAGCAGCGTCTCGAGGGCGAGATACGGATGCACCGCCTCGGCGCCGTACCCTCCGAGCAGGGCGAAGTGGTGCACCTCGCGCACGGAGCCCGTTTCCACCACGAGACCCGCGCTCGTGCGCAGACCCTTCGCCACGAGGTGCTGGTGGATCGCCGACACTGCCAGAAGCGCCGGGATGGCCACGCGTTCCCGCTCCACGAGCCGGTCGGAAATCACGATGATCGAGTAACCCGCGCGCACCGCATCCTCGGCCTGCGCGCAAAGCGACGCGAGCCGCGCCTCGACCGCCTCCTTGCCCCACGCGATGGGGTAGGTGATGTCCAGCTCGAGCGAGCGGAACTTCCCGCCGGTGTAGCGCTCGATGTGCCGGATTTTCTCCATTTCGAAGAAATCGAGCACCGGCTGCGACACCTCGAGCCGGAGAGGCGGGTTCATCTCGTCGATGCCGAGGAGGTTCGGCTTCGGTCCGATGAAAGACACCAGAGACGTCACCAGCTCCTCGCGGATCGGGTCGATCGGGGGGTTCGTGACCTGCGCGAAGAGCTGTTTGAAGTAGTGGTACAGCGTCTTGTTCTTGTCCGACAGCACCGCGAGCGGCGAGTCGTTGCCCATCGAGCCGACGGGTTCCTCGCCGTTCGTCGCCATCGGGGTCATGATGAACTTGATGTCCTCCTGCGTGTAGCCGAAGCCCTGCTGGCGGTCGAGCATCCGTACCGAGCTCTTCAGCGGCGGGGTCTTTTCGGTCTCGACCTCGTCAAGCTTGACGCGAATGCGCTCGATCCATTCCGCGTAGGGTTTCGCGCCCGCGAGCGTGTTCTTGAGCTCTTCGTCATCGATGATCCGACCCTTCTCCAGATCGACGAGGAACATCCTGCCTGGCTGCAGGCGCCACTTTTTGACGATTTTCTCCTCGGGCACCGGCAAGCAGCCGCATTCCGACCCCATGATCACGAGGTCGTCCGCCGTGACGATGTAACGCGAGGGCCGCAGGCCGTTCCTGTCGAGCGTCGCGCCTATTTGGCGCCCGTCGGTAAACGCAATCGAGGCGGGCCCGTCCCAAGGC
>DATHHZ010000305.1:0-24637 GCA_035316965.1 Burkholderiales bacterium
CTCGTCGCGTAGAGCGTGACCGCGCTCACCATGGGCCCGATGTGTCCCATCACCAGGTTGTAGCCGTCGGGCGGCGATTTGGCGACGACGTCCGTGGGAATGGTGCCGCCGGCGCCCGCGCGGCTGTCGACGATCACCGGCTGCCCCCAGCGCTCCTGGAGCCGCTGCGCGAGATAACGCGAAAGATAATCGGCGGTGCTGCCCGTGCCCTGCCCGAAGATGCGGATCGTCCTCGAAGGGTAGCTCGCGGCCGGGTCCTGCGCGTGGACGGACGATGCAGCGAGAAGAAATGCTGCGGTGAATACAAATATTTTTTTCATGTGCCTGCTCATCTCAGTAGTTGCGGCACCGGCATACCACCCCGGCGCTTCGCGCCACCCCTCCTCATATGAGGAGGGGAAAAATCAGTCGAGCTTCGCGCCACCCCTCCTCAGAGAGGAGGGGAAGGAGAAAATCGCCTTCCGCTCCGCGCCGAGCATTACGATCCCGCTCCGCATCCCCTCCTTACCAAGGAGGGGTGCCGCCGAAGGCGGCGGGGTGGTGCAGCTAGTCGAGTTTTGCACCCGCGGCCTTGACGATCTTGGCCCAGTGCGCGAGGTCGGTCTTGATCTGCGCTGCGAATTCTTCCGGAGTGTTTCCTACCGGCTCGATTCCGTCCCTAGCCAGGCGTTCGAGGAAATCCGGCCGCTTGATGACGGCGACGGAGTCGTCGTGGATCTTTTTCACGATCTCGCGCGGCGTGCCCGCCGGCGCCATGAAGCCGTACCAGGCGGTGATGTCGAAGCCGGGCAGGGTCTCGGCGATCGCGGGAACATCGGGCAGCGCCTTTGCACGCCCGGGGCCCGTGACGGCTAGCGCCTTTAACTTCCCGCTCCGGGTGAGCTGGATCGACGCGGTGATGCCTCCGAAGATGAGCGGCACCTGGTTGGCGAGCACGTCGGCGATGCCCTGGCCGAATCCCTTGTAGGGCACGTGGATCATGTCCATGCTGCCCGCCATGGTGCGGATGTATTCCATCGCGAGATGCTGCTGGCCGCCCGCGCCCGAGGACGCGTAGCTCACCTTGCCCGGCTGCGTCTGCACCAGCGCGATCAGCTCCTTCACGTTGTCCGGCGGAAACGCAGGGTTCGCCATCAGCACGAAGGGGCCCGCGGCGTCGTTGACGACGGGCGCCAGATCGCGCACCGGGTCGTAGGGCAGCTTCGAATTCAGGTGCGGCGCGATGGTGATGGTCGCGTCCGCCGCGAAGAGCAGGGTGTAGCCGTCGGGAGCCGCCTTCGCGACGTAATCGGTGCCGATCGTTCCGCACGCGCCGGTGCGGTTCTCGACCACGACCGACTGGTTCCAGACCTTTTGCAGCTCGGCCGACATGACGCGCCCGTAGATGTCGGGCGTGCCGCCGGGCGGGAAGGTGACGATCACGCGGACGGGCTTGGACGGAAAGCCTTGAGCCCACGCGGCGGACGAAAGAACGGCCAGGACGGCGAGCGCAACTATTGTTCTCAAGGACATCTCACAACTTCCACCAAAGCACACGGCGAAGGATAGCACCGGAGCACCACCCCGTCGCCTGCGGCGACACCCCTCCTTGAGAAAGGAGGGGACTGATACCACCCCGCCCCGCTGCGCGGGCACCCCTCCTTGAGAAAGGAGGGGACTAAATACCACCCCGCCCGCTGCGCGGGCACCCCTCCTTGAGAAAGGAGGGGATAGAAAAGAAAAAGGCGGCCCCTTTTTTTGTTGTTGGGGCCACCTCCGAGCAACAAACTCCGCGCGTTTTTCTTGTTTTGCTGCTTCTCGCTTTATTTTCTCTGGCGGAGCTTGCGGATGGCTGCGAGCTGCGCGGCGAGGGACGCCAGCTCGGCTTCGACGGTCGCGACTTCCTGCTTGTCCTTCGCGCGGCGCCGCGCTTCCTCGGCGGCCTTCAGGGCCTCGGTCGCCTTGGCCTCGTCGAGGTCGCGGCCGCGGATCGCGGTGTCGGCGAGCACGGTCACCACCTCGGGTTGCACTTCGAGGATGCCGCCCGCGACGAAGACGAGCTCCTCCTCGCCGCCGCCCGCCGGCTTGATCCTCACCGATCCGGGCTTGATGCGCGTGATGAGCGGCGCGTGGCGCGGGTAGATGCCGAGCTCGCCCGCTTCGCCGGGGAGCACGACGAACTCGGCCTCGCCCGAGTAGATGCTCGCTTCGGCGCTGACGACGTCGACGTGAATCGTGTTTGGCATGTCCGTGTTCTACGTTCCTGACCACCCCGCCCGCTTCCCAGGCGCCCCTCCTTGAAAAGGAGGGGATGAGGCAGTCGCTATTGCAGCGATTTCGCCTTCTCGAACGCCTCTTCGATCGCGCCGACCATGTAGAACGCCTGCTCAGGGAGCGCGTCGCACTCGCCCGCAACGATCATCTTGAAGCCCTTGATCGTGTCCTTCAGCTGGACGTACTTGCCTTCCTGGCCGGTGAAGTTCTTCGCCACGCTGAACGGCTGCGACAGGAAGCGCTGGATTTTCCTCGCGCGCGAGACCGCGAGCTTGTCCTCGGGGGAGAGCTCGTCCATGCCGAGGATCGCGATGATGTCGCGCAGCTCCTTGTAGCGCTGCAGCGTCGCCTGCACCGAGCGCGTGGTGTTGTAGTGGTCCTCGCCGATGGTGTTCGGGTCGACCTGGCGCGAGGTCGAGTCGAGCGGGTCGACCGCCGGGTAGATGCCGAGCGAGGCGATGTCGCGCGAGAGCACCACGGTCGCGTCGAGATGGCCGAAGGTGGTGGCGGGCGACGGGTCGGTGAGGTCGTCGGCGGGCACGTAGATCGCCTGCACCGAAGTGATCGAACCGGTCTTGGTCGAAGTGATGCGCTCCTGCAGGCGGCCCATTTCCTCGGCGAGCGTCGGCTGGTAGCCCACCGCGGAGGGCATGCGGCCGAGCAGCGCCGACACCTCCGTGCCCGCGAGGGTGAAGCGGTAGATGTTGTCGACGAAGAACAGGATATCGCGCCCTTCGTCGCGGAAATACTCGGCCATGGTGAGGCCCGTGAGGCCCACGCGGAGTCTGTTGCCCGGCGGCTCGTTCATCTGGCCGAACACCATCGCGACCTTCGATTCGGTGATGTTCTTGAGGTTGATGACTTCCGCTTCGATCATCTCGTGGTAGAAGTCGTTGCCCTCGCGCGTCCTCTCGCCCACGCCCGCGAACACCGAGAGGCCCGAGTGCTGCGTCGCGATGTTGTTGATGAGCTCGAGCATGTTGACGGTCTTGCCCACGCCGGCGCCGCCGAAGAGGCCGATCTTGCCGCCCTTCGCGAACGGGCAGATGAGATCGATCACCTTGATTCCGGTCTCGAGGAGCTCGACCGAAGGTGAGAGCTCGTCGAATTTGGGAGCCGCGCGGTGGATCGAGCGGCGCTCCTCGGTCTGGATCGGGCCGGCCTCGTCGATCGGGCGGCCGAGCACGTCCATGATGCGGCCGAGCGTGCCTTTCCCGACCGGCACCAAGATCGGCCCCCCGGTGCTCTTCACCTTCATGCCGCGGCGCAGGCCGTCGGAGGAGCCGAGCGAGATGCAGCGCACCACCCCGTCGCCGAGCTGCTGCTCGACCTCGAAGGTGAGCCCCTTTTCGGCGAAGCTCTTCTCGCCCGAGTCCTCGAGCACCAGCGCGTCGTAGATCCCGGGCATCGCGTCGCGCGGGAATTCGATGTCGACCACCGCGCCGATGCATTGGACGATGGTTCCGGATGCTTTGGGTTCTGCCATGACGTTTTCCTATTGGTGCCTTCCAAATTCAGTTTCCCCTCCCATCCCCTCCTCATCTTGAGGAGGGGTGCCCGCGAAGCGGGCGGGGTGGTGGAGGGGTGCCTTCGCAGCAGGCGGGGTGGTTTCCCCTCCTCTTTTGAGGAGGGGTGCCTGCGCAGCAGGCGGGGTGGTCTTGTGCGCCGACCACCACCCCGCGCCTTCGGCGCACCCCTCCTCAAGAGAGGAGGGGAAGAAAGCGGCACACATCGCTCGATTCATACCGCCGCCGCTCCTGCGCGCCTCATACCGCCGCCGCTCCGCCGACGATCTCGGAGATTTCCTTCGTGATCCCCGCCTGCCGGTTCTTGTTGTAGACGAGCGTCAGCTCGTCGATCAGGGTCTCGGCGTTGTCGGAGGCGGACTTCATCGCGACCATGCGCGCGCTCTGCTCGGAGGACATGTTCTCGGCGACCGCCTGGAAGATGATCGCCTCGATGTAGCGCGTGAGCACCTGCTCTAGCACGACCTTCGCCTCGGGCTCGTAGAGGTAATCCCAATGGCTTGCCGGCGAGCCGAGCCGCTCGCCCGAGAGCGGCAGCAGCTGCTCCATGACCGGCTCCTGCTTCATGGTGTTGATGAAGCGCGTGTAGAAAAGCAGGAGGCGGTCGAAGCGGTCCTGCGTGTAGCCGTCGAGCATCACCTTCACCGCGCCGATGAGCTTGTCCATCTGCGGCCGGTCGCCGAGCTGAACGACGTGCGATGCGACGTTCGCGCCCAGGCGCTGCATGAAGCCGAAGCCCTTGCCGCCGATCGCGCAGACCTCCATTTTCTCGCCCTGCGCTTCCCACTCCTTGTACTTTCCGAGCGCGAGGCGAAGGAGATTGGTGTTCAGCGCGCCGCACAGGCCCTTGTCGGTGGTGACGATGATCATCCCGACGCCCTTCACCGTGTCGCGCTCGACGAGGAACGGGTGCCGGTACTCGGGATTGGCGTGGCTGATGTGCGCGGCGACGTTGCGGATCTTCTCGCCGTAGGGGCGCGAATGGCGCATGCGCTCCTGCGCCTTCCTCATCTTCGAGGCGGCGACCATCTCCATCGCCTTGGTGATCTTCCGGGTGTTCTGCACACTCCGGATTTTCATCCGTATTTCTTTTGTTCCCGGCATCCTGTCCTCTTGTCGTCACCCCCGCGAAAGCAGGGGCCCAGTATCGTCAAAGTCGCTGGATTCCTCACCCGCTTTCGCGGGTGCTGAAGGCCGCGGGAATGACGGTTCTAAAAACTCCCGCTTTTTTTCCAGTCCTCGATCGCCGCCTTCAGCGCCTTTTCCTCGTCGGCCGAGAGGTCCTTCTTCGATTCCATGCCGTCGACGACGGCCGCGTACTTGTCCTTGAGGTAGTCGCGCATCGATTTCTCGGCGGACAGCGCCTTCTTCACGTCGATGTCGTCGAAGTAGCCGTTGTTCACCGCGAAAAGGGTGAGCGCCATCTCCCACACGGCGAGCGGCTGGTACTGCGGCTGCTTCATGAGCTCGGTGACCATGCGGCCGCGCTCGAGCTGTTTCCGGGTCGCCTCGTCGAGGTCGCTCGCGAACTGCGCAAAGGCCGCGAGCTCGCGGTACTGCGCGAGCGCGAGGCGCACGCCGCCGCCGGTGTCGCGGCGCTTCATGATCTTGCTCTGCGCGGCGCCGCCGACCCGCGACACCGAGATCCCCGCGTTGATGGCGGGCCGGATGCCGGCGTTGAAGAGATCGGTCTCGAGGAAGATCTGGCCGTCGGTGATCGAGATGACGTTGGTCGGCACGAAGGCGGTCACGTCGCCCGCCTGCGTCTCGATGATGGGGAGCGCGGTGAGCGAGCCGGTCTTGCCCTTTACCGCGCCCTTGGTGAATCTCTCCACCCAGGCCTCGGAGCAGCGCGCGCCGCGCTCAAGTAAGCGAGAGTGCAGGTAGAACACGTCCCCCGGATACGCCTCGCGTCCCGGCGGGCGCCGCAGGAGCAGCGAGATCTGCCGGTACGCCCAGGCCTGCTTGGTGAGGTCGTCGTAGATGATGAGAGCGTCCTGGCCGCGGTCGCGGAAATACTCGCCCATGGTGCAGCCAGAGTAGGGCGCGATGTACTGCATCGCCGCCGACTCCGAGGCAGCGGCCGCCACCACGATGGCGTAGGCCATGGCGCCGTGCTCTTCGAGCTTGCGCACCACGGTCGCGATGGTCGAGGCTTTCTGGCCGATCGCGACGTAGACGCAGATCAGGTCCTTGCCCTTCTGGTTGATGATGGTGTCGACCGCCACCGCCGTCTTGCCCGTCTGGCGGTCGCCGATGATGAGCTCGCGCTGGCCGCGGCCGATCGGCACCATGGAGTCGATCGCCTTCAGGCCCGTCTGCACCGGCTGCGAGACGGATTTTCTCCACACCACGCCGGGCGCGACCTTCTCGATCACGTCGGTCATCTTGGCGGGGATCGGGCCCTTGCCGTCGATCGGCTGGCCGAGCGAGTTCACCACCCGCCCGAGGAGCTCGGGGCCCACCGGCACCTCGAGAATGCGGCCGGTGCACTTGACCGTGTCGCCCTCGGTGATGTGCTCGTATTCGCCGAGGATCACCGCGCCGACCGAGTCGCGCTCGAGGTTCAGGGCGAGGCCGAAGGTGTTGTTCGGGAATTCCAGCATCTCGCCCTGCATCACGTCCGAGAGGCCGTGGACGCGGCAGATGCCGTCGGTGACGGTCACGACCGTCCCCTGGGTGCGCACGTCCGCCGACAGCGAAAGATTCTGTATCTTGCTGCGGATCAGATCGCTGATTTCGGATGGGTTCAGCTGTTGCATCGTTGCTCCTGGTCGCTTTTCTGTCCCCTCCTCATTTGAGGAGGGGTGGCGCGAAGCGCCGGGGTGGTCTCGCCGCGTACCACCACCCCCCGCCTGCGGCGGACCCCTCCTCCTGAAAGGAGGAGGGGTCACAATGGATCTTCTGCAGCTGCTGCATTCGTCAGGCTTTCAGCGCCGCGGCCATCTCTTCGAGCTTGCCGCGCACCGAGCAGTCGATCACTTCATCGCCGGCCGTGATGCGCACGCCGCCGATCAGCTCCTTGTCCACGGCGACGCGCGGCTGGACCCGGCGCTTCAAGCGCCGCGAGATGTCCGCGACGAGCCCGTTGATCTGCGCGTTGTCCAGCGGAAAGGCGGTGCGGATCTCGGCCTCGACCACGCCTTCGAGCTCGTTTTTCAGCTCGATGAACTGCTGGTGGATCTGAGGCAAGAGCGCGAGACGGTCGTTGGCGATCAGCACGCGCACGAAGTTCCGCGCGTCGATGGGAAAATCCTCCTTGCACAGCTCCATGAACAGGTCGTAGAGCTGCTTGGCTCCGAGATTGGGGTTCGAGATGCACGCGCGCATGTCCGGATGCGCCGCGACCCGCGCCATGATCGCAAGCATGTTCAGCCAGTTCGCGAAAGCGCCCGCGCGCTCGGCGAGGCCGAAGACGGCCCCGGCGTAGGGTCTGGCGATGGTGGCGGCTTCAGCCACGGCTCTCAGATTTCCTTCTTCAACCGGCCGAGCAGCTCGGCGTGGGTTTCGGAGTTGACCTCGCGGCGCAGGATCTTCTCCGCGCCCGCGACGGCGAGCGCTGCGACCTGCTCCCTGAGCATTTCCCTGGCGCGCGCGATCTGCTGGTCGATGTCGGCCTTGGCCGCGGCGAGGATGCGCTCGGCCTCGGCCTTGGCGGCGGCCTTCGCCTCGTCGAGCATCTGCGCGTCGCGCTTTTCCGCGGAGCCGATGATCTCGCCGACACGCTCGCGCGCCTTTGCGAGCTCTTCCTGCGCGCGCTTGCCCGCCGCCTCCAGCTCCCGCCGGCCCTGCTCGCCCGCGGCGAGGCCGTCGGCGATCTGCTTCTGGCGCTGCTCGATCGCGCGCATCAGCGGCGGCCAGATGAACTTGACCGTGAACCAGATGAAGAGCGCGAAGGCGAGAGCCTGCGCGATCAGGGTGAAGTTGAGGTTCATCCCAGCGCGCCGAGCAGCGGATTGGCGAACGCGAAGAACATTCCGATCCCCAGCCCGATGATGAACGAGGCGTCGATCAGGCCGAGGAGCAGGAACACCTTGGCCTGCAGCGCCGGGATCATTTCCGGCTGGCGCGCCGCGCCCTCGAGGAAGCGGCTGCACATGATGCCGACGCCCACGCAGGCGCCTAGCGCGCCCAGCCCGACCATGAGGCCGATGCCGACGCCGGTATAGGCCTGGATCAGGGCGATGAGTTGGAGTTTTTCCATTATGGTTCCCTTTCTAGAACGTCGATTGATCAGTGGCTCTCGTGCGCCATGGCGATGTAGACGATCGTCAGCATCATGAATATGTACGCCTGCAGCACGACGATCAGGATGTGGAAGATCGCCCAGCCCAGGCCGAGCAGCACGGCGAAGAAAGCGCCGACGATTCCGGCCCCGGCCATCATCCACAGGAGCAGGAAGATGATCTCGCCCGCGTACATGTTGCCGAAGAGCCGCAGCGAATGCGACAGGGGCTTGGAGACGTACTCCACCACGTTGAACAGCAGGTTGAAGAAGACCAGCAGCGGCGACATCCACAGCGGCTTGACCCCGAAGGGCGTGCAGAGCAGCTCGTGGATCCAGCCGCCGAGCCCCTTCACCGCGATCGAGAAGTAGATCATCAGCAGCCACACGGAGAGCGCCAGCGCAAAGGTGGTGTTGACGTCGGCGGTGGGGACGAGGCGGAACCCGAGCGGCGCGAACAAATGCGTGAACCACGCCATGATGTCAACGGGCAGGAAATCCATTGCGTTCATCAGCAGCACCCACAGGAACACGGTGAGCGCGGTCGGCGCGATGAACCTGCGGTCGCCGTGGAACATGCCCTTCGCCTGGTTGTCGACGAATTCGCAGGCGAGCTCGACGAAAGCCTGGCGCTTGTTGGGGACGCCGGAGGTCGCTCCGCGCACCACCCACCAGAGAAAACCGAGACCAAGAACACCGAGCAGAGCCGCCGTCACCAGCGAATCCACGTTCAGCGTCCAGAACGAGCCCTCTCCCACCGGGTGCTGGAGGAACGTGAGGTGATGGCCGATGTAGGAGGTCGGGGTCAGTTCATGCTCGGCGGCCATTGCGGGAAGCTCTTTCTGAATTCTACTTTTCGCGAACCAGTATTGCCATGGTGAAAATCAGGACCGTGGCGATGAACGTGCCGATCAGCCCGATCGCGACGACGTCCCTGTACGTCGCCAGCACGAACCACAACAGGAGAACCATGAGTACCAGCTTGACGGCCTCGGCCCTCAAGGTGGTATACAGCGCCTCCCCTGCAGACTTCGATCTACCGCGTGCAGCCAATACCGCAAAAGCCAGGCCGGCGATGATTCCTATCGATCCGCCCAGTGCGGCGGAGATTGCGCCGTGTATTCCGGCGAGCCAGGCCGACAGCAGGCTTACGGCAGCGGTGCACAAAAACTGCAGCCCGATTATCGGGCGGAATACGTGCCACACGCCCAGCTCCAGCTGCAAAACCGCAGAATTTTATAGGGAAACCGACGCGGCCGTCAAACTCGCGCGGCGAAAAACGGCGCGGATCCGCCGGAATCGTCCCCCGGGCGTCAGATCGGGTAGAGCAGCGAGTCGGGCGGAACGTCCGAATCGAGCACGCACAGTTTTTCCCTGAAGTGGAGGCGCCTTGCGGTGATCGCGATGCGGTCGTCGTAGATGCCCGAGACGAAGTGCTCGCTGCGCTTCTCGGGGAAGGTGCGCAGGATCTCGAAGTTCGCCTGCACGCGCAACTCCTCGTCGGAGGCGGCCTGGACGCGGAAGTTCGAGATGAGGTGCCGCTGCGTGTGCGGCTCGTAGTCCTCGGACTGGCCGATCGCGACGATCCTGTCGCGCATGGTGGTCCGGGTGGAGAGCGACACGAGATGCTCGTCCGGGCCAAGGCGCAGGTTGCGCCGCGTCGTGACGCGGTAGGTGCAGGAGTCCAGGAAGAACTCCGGCCACTGCTGCAGCCTGCCGTTGTCCAGGCATTCGGCGTAGCGGGCGTAGAACTCCTGGACGTCGAGCCGCAGCTCTGCGGTCAATACGGCTTTTTCCGTGACGGGCATGGGCTCTCCGATCTCTTCGATACGAGCAACTGCGAGCCGATCAGACGGGGCATTTCAGGCGTAATCGGTCGCAATTCGAATGTCGCTTTCACCTACCCCCTGGACGTACGCATGCAGCAAATCGCCCGGCTTTACCGGGGAGACGCCCGCGGGCGTTCCGGTCATGATGATGTCCCCCGGATGCAGCGTGTACATCGCCGAGGCGAACTCGATCAGCCGCTCGACGTCGTAGACGAGATACTTCGTGTTCGAATTCTGTCGCAGCTCGCCGTTCACCCTGATCGAGAGATCGAGGTCGTTGGGATCGCCGATCTCGTCGGCGGTCGCGAGCCAGGGCCCGAGCACGCTGTAGGTATCGATCGACTTGCGGAAGCACTGCAGCTCCGGCCCGCGCACGGTCATGTCCAGGCCGATCGAGTAGGCGCAGACGTACTCGAGCGCCTTTTCCCTGGGGATCTTGTTGCCGCGCTTGCCGATCACGAGCGCGAGCTCGACCTCGTGATCGTTGCGGCGGTCGGGCCAGCGCAGGCGAATCTCCTCGCCGAAGCCGATCAGCGAGGAATTCGCCTTGAGGAATAGGCCCCAGTCGCCGATGCCCTTCTGGATGTTGGTGCGCCCGTGCGCGATTCCCGGGTCCTTGATCGATTCGGCGATGTGGTCGTTGTAGTTGATCGGCGCGCCGATGATTTTTCCGGGGTTGGGAACGGGGGCGCGGAGCCTCACTTTCGCGAGCGGCTTTCTCTTCGCACTGGGCGCGAGTTTCTTCGCCGCAGCGAGAACGCGCTTGAAGTTCAGGATCAGGGGATCGCCTTGCGGGATCGGCCAGCCCGGCCGCGGAATGACCGACAAGGCCTTGCTCACGTCCAGAACCTCGTCGCCTTCCACGATGCCCAGGCGGTTGTTGTCGTAGCGGCAGAGTTTCATTTTCCGTTCATAGCGTCGGGTTGTTGACCTCGCCGCCGAGCGCGACCAGGCCCCAGCCGGAGGCCTGCGCATCGAAGCTGAAGCTGATATGGCCGGCGAGCGAATGCGCGTCGCGGAAGACGCGCTCGAGCGGAGTGGTCTCGTAGATGCCGTTCGCGCCGGCCATCGCGTGGAGGGCGTCCACCGCCTCGGTGCACAGGTTCACCGCGTAGGCGAGATTGCGCTTGAAGCGAAGCTTCGTCTGGACGTCGGCGATGAGGTTGCGGTTTGCAATTCTCTGCGCTTCGAGGCAATCCTCGCGGAGGATGAGGCGCGCGGCGTCGATTTTCGCGCCCGCCGCGCCCACGCGCAGCTGCACCGCCTGGAAATCGCGCATCTTCGCTCCGGTGTAATTGGTGCTTCGCTCCTTGACGGAGGCTATCGTCGATTCGAGCGCGGCCTGGGCGTTGCCCACCGCGCAGGCGCCGATGCCGTGCCCGCCGAGCGCCGAGAGCGGCACGCGGTAGGCCGGGTTCGGGTTGGTCTTCGCGCCGGGGAATTTGTCGCCGCCGCGCGCGTCCAGCATGCCGAGCGCCTTGTACTCGGGAACGAAAACGTCCTTGGCGACGACGCTCATGCTGCCCGTGGCGCGCATCCCGAGCACCTGCCAGTCGTCGATCACCTCGTACTGCGACTTGTGCAGCAGGCACATGCGGTAGTCGACCGCGCGATCGCCGTCGCGCACCGTGACGGCGAGCATGTTCCATTCGGCGATGTTGGAGCAGCTCGAGAAATTCCACTTTCCGCCGATGAGGTAGCCGCCCTCGACTTTCTTCGCGCGCCCCTGCGGAAAGGCGATGCCGGATGCGATCAGCGCTTCGGGATCCGCGCCCCACACTTCTTCCTGCGCGCGCTCCTCGTACATCGCCAGCATCCAGTGGTGCACCTGGAGATTGCCGAAATTCCAGGCGGTCGAAGCGCAGCCGCGCGCGAGCTCGTAGCAGAAGTCGACGTAAGCGATGAAATCGAACTCCATGCCGCCCCAGCGCCTGGGCTGCATCGAGCGAAGGATCCCGCTCGCGTGCAGCTCGGCGATCGTCTCGGGCGGCATCACGCGAGCCTTCTCGGCCTCGGCCGCCCGGCTGCGCAGCGCGGGCACGAGCGCCCGCGCGCGCGCGATCGCCTCCTCGTAGGAGACGCCGGCGAAGCTGCGAGCGCCCGGGTGGGGAGCGTTCATTACGCGGCGACCTTGGCCTTCGTCGTTTTTTTCTTCGACGCTTCCTTCGACTGAGCGCGCGGCATCTTCGAGTAGTCCTCGCCGCCCCAGTCCGGCGCTTTCGTGACGCCGAAGAAGTTGAGCTCGATGGTGAGTCCGTCCGGATCCTTGATGAAGAGCTGGTAGAGCTGCGACTCGGGGAAATTCCGCGGCCGGCAGGGAACGCCGACCGCCTTCAAGTGCTTGACGAATTTTTCGGGGTCGGTCGCGAGGAAGGCGACGTGGTCGATCACCCCGGAGTTGTCCTTCGCGGCGTTTTTCGGGCTGCCGAGGTAGTAGAGCTCGGAGTTCGGCACGCCGGCCTGCGCCATGTGCACCTGGATCTTGCCGTCAACGCCCAGCCAGTAGCCGGGAAACGGAAAGTCGGGGCGCGGCATGACTTCGAACCCGAGCACCTTGCAGTAGAAGTCCTTGGTGCGCTCGAGCTTGTTCGCGCGAATGAGAAAGTGGTTGAGTTCGGTGACGGGCATGGCGTGCTCCTGGATTCTAAGGCAGGGGCCGGCGCCCCTAGTGAGGGGAACATTATGCCAAGAACGCGGGCGCGGGACACCTCCCCGGGGGTCGGAAAAAGCGCCGAATCGAAGTACACTTTGCGCCTTCCTCTCTTCCACAGCCAAAGGAGACAACAAGTGGGCAAGATGATCGAGCTGACCGCCTCGGACGGCCACAAACTCTCAGCCTACCGCGCCGAGCCCACGGGCAAGCCGCGCGGAGGCTTGATCGTGGTGCAGGAAATTTTCGGGGTCAACAGCCATATCAGGAGCGTCGCCGACGGCTACGCCGCCGACGGCTATCTCGCCGTCGCGCCGGCATTCTTCGACCGCGCGCAGCGCGGCGTGGACCTCGGCTATTCGCAGGCCGACATCGAAGTCGGCCGCACCTACATTCCCAAGATGAATTGGGACAACGTGATCAAGGACGCGGCCGCCGGAAGGGACGACGTGAAGGCCGCGGGAAAGGTCGGCATCGTGGGCTACTGCTGGGGCGGGACGGTGTCGTGGATGGCGGCGGCGCGCCTCGAGGGCCTCGCGTGCGCCGTGTGCTACTACGGAGGCGGCATCCCGAACAACGCCGGCGAAAAACCGAAGTGCCCGGTGATGTTCCACTGGGGCGAGACCGATCAGTCGATCCCGATCGATGCCGCGAAGAAGGCCGCGGCGCAGCACCCGAGCGCGCAGTCCTTCGTCTACCCGGCCGGCCACGGCTTCAACTGCGACCAGCGCGGCTCCTACCACGCCGAGAGCGCGAAGCTCGCGCGCTCGCGCACGCTCGAGTTCCTGCGAAAGCACATCGGGTAGACCTCACCGCAGCGGAGGAAACACAATGCCATCGATCCAGGTCAGGAAGCTCGCAGAGGCTCTCGGCGCCGAGGTGAGCGGCGTCGATCTGTCCCGGTCTCTCGCCGCCGGAACCTTCGTCGAAATCCGCAAGGCCTGGCTCGATCACCTGGTGCTGCGCTTCCGCGGACAGACGCTCTCCGATCCTCAGCTGATGGCGTTCAGCGAGCTCTTCGGCGAGCTCGATCCACCCGGGCCGAACCCCTACGGCAAGCCCTTCTTGCCCGAGCATCCCGAAATGAACGTGATCTCCAATATCAAGATGGAGGGCGCGCCGATCGGCGGCCTGGGCGACGGCGAGGCGATCTGGCACGCCGACATGACCTACGTCGACTCGCCGCCGATGGCCACGATCCTGCACGCGCTGGAGGTTCCCGTCTCGGGCGGCGACACCTACTGGGCGAACATGTATTCTGCGTACCAGAAGCTCCCCGCGAATCTGAAAAAGCGCATCGAGGGCCGCAAGGCGGTGCACGACGCCACCTACAACAGCGCCGGTGTCAAGCGCAAAGGCTATCAGGAGGTCACCGATCCACGGAAGGCGCCGGGCGCGCAGCACGAGCTCATCCGCACGCATCCCGAGACCGGGCGCCCCTGCCTCTTCCTCGGGCGCCGGCGCAACAGCTACATCATGGGCATGGAACTGGACGAGAGCGAAGCACTGCTCGACGAATTGTGGGCGCACGCGACGCAACCGCAATTCACTTTTCGCCAGCAATGGCAAGTGGGCGACGTGCTGATCTGGGACAACCGCTGCACGCTGCACCGGCGCGACTCTTTCGACGCGAACGCGCGCCGTCTGATGCACCGCACCCAGATCAAGGCCGATCGGCCGCGCGTCTGAATTCCCATATGAGCGCGAAAGTCGCCCCGCTCCGGATTTCTGAAACCCGGCCGAAGCTCGCGATCGAGCGAGTCGAAGTATTCGGCGTCGCCGTGCCGCTCGCAGGCGGCGGGTTCAAGAACGCCTACGTGACCAAGACCGTGCAAAAAAGCGCCGTCGTGCGCGTGACCGCGGGCGGCGGCGCGGTCGGGCTGGGCAACATCGATCCCTCGCCGGGCTATTCGACCGAGACCATCGAGGAATCGCTTGCGGCATTGCGCGGCAAGCTCGCGCCGGGCGTGATCGGCCTGGATGCGGCGAACATCCATGTTCTCAACGCGCGGCTGGACGCGGTGGCGCCCGGTTTTCTCGACGCCAAGGCGGCGATCGAAATGGCCTGCGTGGACCTCACCGCTCGCGCGCTCGGCGTGCCGGTGTACACCTATCTCGGCGGCGCAGTGAAGGAACGCCTGAGCTTCAACGCGTGGATCGGTATTTTGCCGCCCGAGGAAGCGGCCGCCGAGGCGCGCAAGTGGTTCGAGCGCGGCTTCCGCTCGGCGAAGATCAAGGTCGGCGGCGGCATCGAGGCCGACCGCGACCGCGTCAAAGCGGTGCGCGAGGCGGTCGGCGGCACGATGGCGCTGCGCATCGACGCGAACGCAGGCTACGACGCGGACACGGCGATACGCCTTGCACGCTTGATGCAACCTTGCGATCTCCAGCTCTTCGAGCAGCCGGTCGCGGCCCGCGATCTCGCCGGCATGGCGCGCGTGCGCCGCGAGGCGGGCGGCGTGCCGATCATGGCGGACGAATCCGTCCTCGACCACGCGAGCCTGATCGCTGTGATCAAGGCGGACGCCGCCGACATCGTCAAACTGAAAGTCATGAAGCAGGGCGGGTTCCACCGCACGCTCGCGATGCTCGCGACCGCGGAAGCCGCGGGGTTGCGCTGCGTCGTCGGACACGGATTCGGGCTGGGCGTGAACACCATGGCGGAGATCATGCTCGCCGCCACCAGCGCGAACGTGATCGACGGCCTGGAATGCGTCGGGCCGCTCAAGACCGTGGACGACATCACCACCGAAAAACTCGACCTCGGCGCGGGCGTCCTCGCGCTTCCGCCCGGCCCGGGACTCGGCGTCGCGCTCGACGAGGCGAAGCTCGCGCGCTATCGGTTCGCCTAGCGGCACAGGACGCAGCATCGATGACACGTCGTTTTCCTCGCATCGTAATCGCGCTCGCATGCCTGCTCGCCGCCGCGCAAGCGCTCGCCCAAGCCTATCCGGCGCGGCCGATCCGAATGCTTGTCCCCTTCGCCGCTGGCGGCTCGGTGGACATCGTGGCGCGCCTCCTCGGCGTGAAGCTCTCCGAACAACTGGGCCAGCCGTTCGTGGTCGAGAACAAGGGCGGCGCGGGCGGCACCATCGCCGCCGCTACACTCGCCAAGTCGCCCGGCGACGGCTACACGCTGATGACGATGCACCAGGGACTCGCTTTCAACGCGAGTCTCTACCCCGACCTTCCCTACGATACGCTGCGCGATCTGACTCCGATCGCCCACGTAGGTGCGACACCCAATGCGCTGGTGGTCACCCACTTGCTGCCGGTGAAAACGATGCAGGAGTTTCTCGCCTACGCGCGCGCCAACCCAGGCGGCATCGCCTACGGCTCGGGCGGAATCGGCAGCGCGGGACATCTCTCGGTCGAGCTGCTGCAGTCGCTCACAGGCACCAAGTTCACGCACGTGCCGTACAAGGGCTCCGGGCCGGCGATCACCGACCTGATCAGCGGGCAAATCCAGGCCATGCTGCTCACCATGCCCTCGGTGATGCCCTACGTGAAAGGCGGCAAGGTGCGAGCCATCGCCACTTCCGGCGCGCGCCGCTCGCCGGCGCTGCCGGACCTGCCCACCATCGCCGAAGCGGGCGTGCCCGGTTACGAATACACGCCCTGGTATGGAATGTTCGGCCCGGGCACGCTGCCGAAGCCGCTGGTCGCGCGGCTCAACTCGGCCGTCAACACGTCACTCGCCGACGCCGGGGTACGGGAGAAGCTCGCGCAGCAAGGTCTGGAAGTGCACACGACGACGAGCGACCAGTTCACCGAGATCGTGCGTGCCGACGTGGCACGGTGGGGAAAAATCATCCGCGAGATCGGCGTGCGCGGAGAATGAAGTGCTCGAAGGTGCACACAACGTCCTGCGTTTGAATTTCTAAGCGCAGCTCGATCACGCTTGCACCGGCCGACTCTTGCGCGATCCTTCGGCTCAAGGAAGCTTTGCGCCTTGTTCCATCAACAGCGTCCTGATGTCGTTCATCACCACTTGCGGATGCAGAAAGGTCGAGGTGTAGATCTCGCGGATGCTCCCGGACCGGTCGATCAGGAAAACCTTCAGCACGTGGGAGAGTTCTCGCACCGGCCTGCCGGTGGATTTGTCCACCGAATAGCGGATGTCCTGGCCGAAGCCTTCGACGAGCGGCAGCAGATCCCGCACCGAACGCGTGGTCAGGAAATACCAGCGCAAGCCGCGGCTTTCCTTGATGCGGCTCCCGGCGTAGTGCTTCATGACCTCGGGTGAGTCGCGCGCGGGGTCGAAGCTGAGGGTCACGAAGCGAACCTGGTCGTGCAGGGCCGGGGTGGCCTGGATTTCTTTCTTCAGGCGGTCGAACACGCGATAGGCAAGCGGGCAGCCTTCAGGATCGGTGCACGTGGTGTAGATGAAACCCAGCAGCGTGATCTTGTCCTGAAGAAAGCGCGAGAGCTTCTGCGAACGTCCCTCTGTGTCGAGCACTCGGCCGTCGGGTGCGGACATGATGCGATGAAGCTGGTAGGTACCGGGCCCGGGAGGTTCGAATTCCAGGACTGCATCGTGGCCGTCTTGCTGGTGTCCGCAGGCGATTCGGGACACCAGCATGACTGCGAAGAGCGTCAAGAGCCGCGCGATGGTCGTATCGCGGCGCACGATCATCGGTTGAGCGCGACCTGCCGGGACGTTTCCGGCGTTGTGTAGGCCGTACGCAGCGCCTTCGACCCGAGCTTCATATGATGCGCGCGGCCGAGCTTCTCCGCGGTGAAATCCACCTCGAACACCTGCTTCAACTCCTTGCCGTTCCAGGTGAACCCGCGCAGGAACTGCTCGTTATCCGCGCCGCCCTTGTCCCAGTTCGCGAGCAGCGACGACGTGATGTACACCCGCTTGCCGTCCCAGCTCTGCGAAATCATGTTGACCTGCTTGCCGGTTTGCTTTTCGTAGGTTTGCTTGGGCGCTTCGGGATTGGAAAGGTCGAAGTAGCGCGTCTTCCCGTCCATGAAGGTGTTGACCCACAGGCCCTTGCCGTCGCGGGTGATGCTGATATCGACGGGTAATGGGATCTTGGCCGGGTCGCCGATCGTCGCCACGTCCTTCGCCTGCCACTCGCCCTTGGCGTCCTGCTTCACCAGCCAGATTTTCGATGTGAGCGCGGTGGCCGCGACCGCCCAGTTGTCCCCGGGCTTCAAGGACCAGCGAATCTCGAGCGGTGCGCCAGGCACGCTGAAGACTTTTTGCGGCTTCATGGCCTTGAGGTCCCACAGCACCATGGTATTGCCGAAACGCTTCATTGCCTCCGGGTCCTTCACGACTTCGCCCAAGGACCGCATATAGTTGTTGTAGCCGGTGAAGCTCGAGGTGAGCAGCACGTTTTTCCTGGGATTCACCGCGAGATCGTAGCCGTAGCCGTCCCCGCCGTTAGCGACCGGCATTGCGTAGCTCGTGATGAAGTCGCCTTTGTTGTTGTACAGCGCCATCCCCGTAACGCCGCCCTTGTCCCTGGTGTTGGAGAGCGCCTGCACCAGCATCCGCCCGGGCAGGGCATAGTAGGTGTGCGGACCGACATAGCCGGTCTTCTCCGCGAGGTTCGCGATGCTATTGACGAGCCGGGGTCTGCCGGGATCGGTCGCGATGTCAAAAACGTGGATCCTGCTGTTTTCCAGGCCGCCCGCCCAAAGGAAGCGCCGGTCGTCGGTGAAGCCCATGTGATGAGCCTCGCCGCGTGACCCGACCGAGACCTGTTGAATCACCTTGCCGTAGTTCTTCGATTTGGGATTGACATCCACCGTCACCATTTTGTCCGAGCCGTCGCCCAGGCCCTCCACGCCCAGCGCCCAGACATAAACGTAGTCCTCCTGTCCCTTGATCAATTTTGTGACGTAAGGCGAGTTGCAGGTTTCGTCGCCGTAGGCCTGCGGGACTTCAAGCGGCACGGCACCTACGAAGATGAACGCCGCGTAAGACATTGCTCGACTGAACCGGATCATGACGATCTCCCCTTTAGAAAATACGTTGACAAGTGCCCCGAATGTTTGAGCCGCTCAATCCAGCTTCGCACCGGAGAGCTTCACCAGTCTTGCGTACTTATCGTACTCCGCGCGCATCAGCGCGTCGAACTGCTCGGGCGTGCTCGTTCCGACCCCGACGCCGAATCCGGCTATCTTCGCGTGGACCTCGGGCGAAGCCACAGCCGCCAGGATGCCGGCGTTCAGCCTGGCGACGAGCTCGCGCGGCGTTCCCGCCGGCACGAGCGCGCCCAGCATGGAGGCCATGTCGAAGCCCGGAATGCCGAGCTCGGCGATCGTCGGGATCTCCGGCAGCGCGGGTGTGCGCTTGCCGTCGGCGCTGGCGAGAATGCGCACCTTTCCCGCCCTGACGAACTGCGCCATCGCGGTATAGCTGGAGAACGCGACCTGCACGTCGCCCGCGATCAGGGCCGGCCCGGCCTGTCCCATTCCCTTGTAGGGCACGTGCACCATCTCGATTCCGGCGAGCGACTTGAACAGCTCGGTCGTGATGTGGTGGATCGAGCCGTTGCCCGCCGAAGCGTAGGAGAGCTTCCCGGGATTCCGCTTGGCGTAGGCGACGAACTCGGCGTAGGTGGTCGCCGGGACCGACGGATGCACCGTGAGGAAGGTCGGCAGCGTCGAGATCGTGGTGACGCCGGCGAAATCCTCGAGCGGCCGGTAGGGCACTTTCGCGTACAGGTGCGGGTTGATCGCCCAGATGGCGCTGTCGCAGACGTAGGCGGTATAGCCGTCGGGCGCGGATTTGGAGACCATTTCCGCCGCGATGTTCCCGTTCGCGCCGATGCGGTTCTCGATCACCACGGATCCCCAGGATTCGCTCATCTTCTGCGCGATGAGGCGCGCGAACACGTCGGGCGAGCCCCCCGGCGAAGTGCCGACGACGATCTTGACCGTCTTCGACGGATAGGCTTGGGCGGCGGCGGGGACCGGCGCAAGAACGCCGACCGCGAGGGCGACTAGGAGAGTGCGCATGGCTTCCATGTCAGGCCGGGGCGAGACGCGCGGCACGCTTCAACATCGGCATCACCTCGCTTGCGAAGAGACCGATCGAGCGCAGCGTCTCTTCCTGCGTGAGGTTGCCGAAAGCAAACTGGCCGACGAAGTAGTTCGCGCCCGCTTCCTCGAGTTGCGCCCGTACGTACCCGGCGACGCCTTGAGGGTCGCCGGCAAACGCGCGCCCGTCCTCGGCGATCGCTTCGAATTCAGGCGGCCGCGAATGCCGGTGGCTGACTCCCAACAGCGAAGAAAGAAACGTGAAGCTCTCGTACCAGCGCTTGTAGGCGCGGCGCGCCGCGGCGCGCGCATCGCCCGCGTTCTTTCCCACGACGATGAACCGCCCGAGCCCGATCCTGGGCAAAGGGACATCGCCGCGCGTCTCTCTCCAGACGGCGCGAAACCGCTCGAAGCAGGGCTTGAGCTCGGCGACCGTGTCGAGGCCGACCACGTTCATGCCGCGCCGCGCGACGCGCTCGGCGGCCTCCGGCGAATGCACGCCGTACCACAGCGGCGGATGCGGTTTCTGCAGCGGCGGAATGGCGAGCGGCAGGCGCCGCTTTCCGCTCTCCGCAGTGACCGTGACCGCGCCTTCGCTCAAGCCTTCGAGGATGAAACCGACCATTTCCTGGTGCACCTTCTCCGTCTGCGCCGGATCGACGTCGAAGAAGCGCACCTCCGCGCCGAGCGCGCCCCGGCCGAACGCGAGCTCCAGCCGCCCGCCGCTCATCTGGTCGAGCATGCCGATCTCTTCGAGCAGCCTCAAGGGATGATAGAGCGGCGCGACGGTCACCATGGGCCCGAAGCGCAGGCGCTTCGTGCGCTGCGCCACCGCCGCGAGGAACACCGAGGGCGAAGGCGCCATCCCTAAGGGCGTGAGATGGTGCTCGGCGACGTGGTACGAGTAAAAACCCGAGCGCTCGTAGGCCTCGATGATCTCGAGGCGCTCGCGATAGAACTGCTCGTGCGGACGGTCGCCGAGGTCGAGGTGATCGAAGACGCCGAATTCCATGGCGATCCTTGTCTTTTTCCCCTCCTCTTCGAGGAGGGGTGCCGCCGGAGGCGGCGGGGTGGTAATGCGGCAAACATCGAACCACCCCGGCGCTTCGCGCCACCCCTCCTTGTCCAAGGAGGGGAAATCTTACAGTGCCGATCTTACAGTGCCGATCTTACCGCGCCGTTTTCCGCTGCCGGGGCATCGCGCCCGCCGCCTCGATTCTGCGCATCGATTCGCTCGTGAACTCGGCGCTCGGCGCGTCGCCGCCGATCACGAACATCAGGATCGAGGGCTTGTTCTTCGGGCCCTTGGTCACGTTCATGAAGCGGCGCGAAGCGCCGGGCGGGAACGAGATCAGGTCGAGCGGCTTCAGGTCCACGTGCTCGAGCTCGCCGCGCGCGTTCTCCCAGAGGGCGCGCCAGGTGCCGGTCATGGCGATGAAAGTCTCGTTGGTATCGTGGTTGTGCAGCATGGGGCCCTTGCCTGGCAGCGCGCGGCAATAGCCCAAGTTGAAACCTTCGGAGATCTTGATCGCCGCGAGGCGCGCGGCAATGTCGCCTACCGGTGACTGCTTGCCGTTCTTCTCCACCCTGGGCGGCTGGAAGCCGATGACGTTGTAGAGGATGCGCTCGCAGCCGGGCATCTTCGAATCGGGCAGCCCGCCGTCGGAGCCTTTCAGTTTCTTGAAGCGCGCGACGCGCTTCATCATCGCCTTGCGCGATATGCCGCGGCGCGGCAGGGTTTCCCGATAGTCCATGGGGGCCTCCCGAAAAACAATGCTGCATAATACGGCACGGAGGACGGGGGATGAAAGCACCGCGCTTTGCCTACGCGCGACCGGCAAGCGTCGCAGAGGCGCTTGCGCTTCTTGCCGAGCACAAGGACGACGCACGGGTGCTGGCGGGCGGCCAGAGCCTCGTCCCGATGCTGAATTTCCGGCTCGCGGCGCCGAAAGTTCTCGTCGACATCAACCGCATCGCGGCGCTCGCGGGGATCAAAGTCACCCGGAATCACATACGCATCGGCGCGCTCACGCGGCACGCGGAGCTCGAGCGCTCCGCCGACATCGCGCGGCACCTGCCGCTCGTCGCGGCAGCGATGCCGCACGTCGCCCACCCGGCGATCCGCAACCGCGGCACCTTCGGCGGCAGCTGCGCGCTCGGCGACCCCGCCGCGGAGCTGCCGGCCTGTGCGCTCGCGCTCGGCGCGACTTTCATCGCCGCGGGAAAGAAGGGTGAGCGGCGCATCCCGGCCCAGGATTTCTTCAAGGGCCTCTACGCCACCGCGCTCAAAGCGGGCGAGCTCCTCGTCGCCGCGGAATTCCCGCTCCCGAAACCCGGCTACGCCTCGGCGTTCGGCGAGCTCGCGCGCCGCCATGGGGATTACGCCATGGTCGGGGTCGCCGCGCACGGATCGACGCTGGGGAAGAAATTCTCCGACATGCGCGTCGTGTTCTTCGGCGTCGCCGACCGGCCCCAGCGCGCGGCGCAGTTCGAGCGCGCCCTCGACGGCCAGGCCGCGGCGGCGAAGGCGATTGACGTGGCTCTGCCGAAGCTCGACGCCGATCTCTCGCCGCGAGCCGACTTCCACGGCTCGGCCGCGACCAAGCTGCATCTCGCAAAAGTGCTCGCCGGCCGAGTTCTCAGGCAGATGGAAGGTGTTTCGTGAAAGCTGCCACCGAAACGCTGGAGGTCTCGCTGACCGTCAACGGCGAGCGGGTGAAGCGCAGCGTGCCCGCGCGCCTCAACCTCGCCGACTTCCTCCGGAACGAGCTGGAGCTCACCGGCACCCACGTCGGCTGCGAGCACGGCGTGTGCGGCGCGTGCACGGTGCGCGTCGACGGCGAAATCGTGCGCGGCTGCCTCATGTTCGCGGCGCAGGCCGATGGCTGCAAGGTGGACACGATCGAGGGCTTGTCCGATTCGCGCGAAATCGAGGAGTTGCAAAGCGCCTTCGTCCTCACTAACGCCCTGCAATGCGGTTTCTGCACGCCGGGCGTCCTCATGGCGGCGCAGGCGTTGCTGCGCGACGAGTCGAACCCTTCGCGCGAGCGCATCCGCGAGTATCTGTCGGGCAATTACTGCCGCTGCACGGGCTACCAGGCGATCGTCGATGCGATCGAGGCGGTGGCGAAGGCGCGGGCGGCGAGATCCAGATGATTGTCATCCTGAGCCCTTCGCTTCGCTCGAGGGTGAACTCCGCGAAGGATCTGCTTTTCGAGAACTGCAAAAGCAGATTCTTCGGCCTGCGGCCTCAGAATGACACTGTTTGGAGCATTGGCGCATGAGCGAATTCGACGAAACGGCGAAGACGCTCGATTTCGATGCGCCGAACAGCTACGTCGGGCGCTCGGTGACGCGCCCGAATGCGCGGCGTCTCACGCAAGGCCGCGGCCAGTACGTCGACGACATCGTGCTGCCGCGCATGCTGCACGTCGCTTACGTGCGCTCGCCGCACGCGCACGCGAGGATCTTGAGAATCGAGACCAAGAAGGCCGCGGCGATGCCCGGCGTGGTGCGCATCGTCACCGGCGCCGAGATCGCGCTGGTCTGCAAACCGTACGTCGGAGTGCTCACTGACTTGCAGGGAATGCGTTCGCCGCCGCAGTACCCGCTCGCGATGGAGGTCGCGCGCTGGCAGGGTGAACCGGTCGTCGCGGTGGTCGCGCAGTCGCGCGCCGAAGCCGAGGACGCGGCGGAAGGCAGCGAGGTCGGGTACGAGGAGCTGCCCGCCGCGCTCGACGCGGAGCGCGCGCTCGACCCGTCCGAGCCGAAGATCCACAAGGAGTTCGACAGCAACCTGTGCTTCCAGAGGATCGTGGATACGGGCGGCGTGGACGCCGCGATGAAGGGCGCGCACCTCGTCGTCGAGGACACGATCCGTTTCGGCCGCCACACCGGCGTCACCATGGAGCCTCGCGCCATCCTCGCCGACTACAATCCGGCGGAAGAGAGCATGACCGTGTATCACTGCGGCCAGTCGCCGCACATGATGCAGGGGATCATCGCGAGCCGCCTCTCGCTGGATGAGCACCGCGTGCGCATCGTCGCGCGCGACGTCGGCGGCTCCTTCGGCATCAAGATCCACACTTACGGCGACGAGATCGCCGCCTGTGCGCTCTCGCTCATGCTGGGGCGCCCGGTGAAGTTCGCCGCCGACCGCTACGAGTCCTTTCTCTCGGACATCCACGCGCGCGACCACCGCGTTAAGGCGAAGCTCGCCGTCGACCGCGACGGCAACATCACGGCCCTCGAGATCGACGATCTCACCGGCATCGGGCCGTACTCGATGTTCCCGCGCTCCTCCGGGGTCGAGTGCAACCAGATCCTCAATCTCACCGGCGGGCCGTACAAGCACAAGGAGTACCGCGCGAAAGGCACGGTGGTGTTCCAGAACAAGAACATGATGTGCCAGTACCGCGCCGTGGGGCATCCGATCGCGGTCGCGGTGGCGGAGCACATGGTCGACCAGGCGGCGGCCAAGCTCAGGCTAGATCCCGCCGAGATGAGGAAGAGGAACCTCATCGCCGATGACGCCTATCCCTGCAAGTCGCCTTCGGGAATGCGCTTCGAGGCGCTGTCGCACCACCAGTGCCTGGACAAGCTGCTCGCGCTGATGAAGTACGGCGAGCTGCGCAAGGAACAAGCCGAGCTTCGAAAGAAAGGCGTTTACCACGGCATCGGGCTCTCTTCCTTCATCGAAGTGACCAACCCGAGCCCGATGTTCTACGGCGTGGGCGGCGCGAGGATCGCCGCCCAGGACGGCTGCACCATCAAGCTGGACGCGAGCGGTGCCATCGTCGCCGCCACCGGCGTCACCGAGCAGGGCCAGGGAACCGAGACGATCATGGCGCAGATCGCCGCGACCGCGCTCGGCGTCGAGATGAGCTGCGTGAAGGTGCTCACCGGCGACACCGACAAGGTGCCTTACGGCGGCGGCACCTGGGCCTCGCGCGCGGCGGGAATCGGCGGGGAGGCCGTGCTCCAGGCAGGGCTCGCGCTGAAGGCGAACATACTCCAGGCCGGCGCGGTGATCCTGAAAACGAGCGCCGCCGAGCTCGATATCGTCGACGGCAAGGTGGTGAAAAAAGGCAGCGAGCAGGGCATCACCCTCACCGAGCTGGCGCGCATCTGCTACTACCGCGGCAACGAATTGCCC